>JAAUPH010000097.1 GCA_012035435.1 Sphingopyxis sp.
CATTGTTTGTAGAAGGCGATCCAGTCGGCGAGCGCCACGCGGTCCCCCTCGCTGAGCTTTGCGGGGTCAAGCTCGACCCCCAGATGGCCGGTCACCGCGACGCTCGCACGGAAATCGAGCGGTTGGACGCGTCCGGTCGCGTGCGCGGGACTGGCGCCGACATGGCTACCCATCAGTTCGGGGGGCATGAAGGACAGAAACCCACGCTGGATATCCACGCGGCTGAGCGCGTCGATGTTGTCGCTGGTCCAGAAGCGGTGCGTATGCGCGACAACTCCGGCGTCAATCCGGCCGCCGCCGCCGGCGCAGCTTTCAATCTCGACCGCCGGATGCGCTGCACGCAGCCGGGCCAGCAAGGCATAGCTGCCCGCCACTTGAGCCGTGCCATGCGCATTTGGCGACAGGTCGCGGTTATGATCCCATTTGAGATAGGCGATCGGCAGGTCGGTCAGGAGTTTGTCCAGCGCCGCGAACAGATAGTCCTGCACCTCGACCCGCGCCATATCGAGCACCAGCTGGTTGCGCGAGGTCGGCGCAGTGAGGCCCTCCACCGCCAGCGCCCAATCGGGGTGCGCGCGGTAGAGGTCGCTGTCGGGATTGATCATTTCAGGTTCGACCCACAGACCAAATTCCATGCCAAGGTCGGTAATGCGCTGCGCCAACCGGCCAAGGCCTGCGGGATATTTGACCGCATCGACGGTCCAGTCGCCCAGCCCCGCACGGTCGCTACCGCGCCCCTTGAACCAGCCATCGTCGAGCACGAAACGTTCGCAGCCTAAGGCAGCGGCGCGCTCGATCAGGCCCAGCATGACGGCTTCGTCATGCGCGAAATAGCAGGCCTCCCAGCTGTTGAAATGCACCGGGCGCGAGCGCATCGTACCGCCGGGCCAAGTCATGCGCGCGCGGATTGCGGCGTGAAAATTGGCGCTCGCGCCGTTTATGCCATCGGGCGAGAAGGTCGCGATCAAGTCGGGGGTGGCCCAGCTTTCGCCCGGTGCCAGCGCCAGTTCGCCCGGCACCAGCGCGGCCGCTGCGGACAGGATGAAGCCACCCTCGTCATCCGCCTCGACCGCCAGATCGCTGTCCCCCGACCAGGCGAGCTGCACCGCCCATACACCGTCCGACCGGCCATCGCGCACAAACAGCCCTGGCGGCCCGCCATGGCCGGTCACCCCGCGCCGCGACGTGCGCCGCCAGATTTGCGACGGCATCGCCTCGTCGATCCGTTGCAGTTCGGCATTGTGACGTCCGCGGAAACTGCGGATGGTGATCGCGGTGGCGGGCAGCGGGAGGATCGCACTTGCCACCGTGGCCACCGCCAGCGGGGTGTCGCCGATATTGGTAACGCTGGCCGACAAGGTCAGGCAATCGCTCTGCGCATCCATCCGCATCTGCTGAACCAGCCGCACCCCGCGCGCGCTGTCGCTGAGCGTGATGGTGACGACAGCATCGCCCTCCTCGACGCTACATTCATCCCACGCCAGCAGCGTTGCTGCCCCAACGCGATGACACGCCAGCACCGCCGGCCCGAACCAGCCATTGCCCGCCGTCGGCGCGCTGGTCAGCGGAACATCGGCGTCCATCGAATAACTGGCGGCACTGCGCTGGTCGGCGAGCGCGGTCAGCCCTGCCGGATTGACTCGCGCCCCCCAATGCCGCCAGCGTGGCGAACCCCCAGGCATCCATTCGAGCACGGCACTGGTGTCGCGCCCCTGAAGATGGATCAGGCGCGGCTTGCTCATATCTTCCCGCGTATGTCCTTGAAGCCTACAAACGCGGCGCGGTTGCCGAACAGCACCCGGTTGGCTGCGAGGGCTACGGCGCAGCAGAGGATCAAATTGATGGCCATGATGTCGATATAATGCAGCGCGCCCAGTCCGAAATGTTCGTAGAATGTCTCATCCGGATAGAGGCGGCCGGGCTCGTAGAGAATGAAGGTGTGGAGCGCATAGGCCGCCACGCCAAAGATCAGACCCATGATCGCCGCGCGCGCATCGACACCCCGGAACAACAGGCCGACGATGAAGGCCGACAGGATCGGCATCGACGATAGGCCGTTCAGCTGCTGCAGTAGATCGATGATGCTTTTCGCGCTTTCAAAAGCTGGCACGATCAGGATTGAGGTGATCGTCAGCACCACACTGACCACTGCGGCCAGCCGCCAGTGATTGCTCACCCGCGCGATGAACTTGTCATGGAAATCGACCGAATAGAGCGCGACCGAGCTATTGAGGATCGCGGCGGTATGCGCGATCACCGCCGCCGCCATCAACGCCGCAAAAGAGCCTGATAGCCAGGCGGGAAGCACATGCGCGACCACGCGGCCATAGCTTTGGTCGCCAATCGGGCCAAACAGCTTATAGGCGACCACACCCGGCACTGCCACGATCAACGGGATGACCATGATGCGGATGCCCGCAGCGGCGAGCACGCCCTTCTGCGCCTCCCTGATCGTCGGTGCGATCATCGCTTTCTGCGTGATATTCTGGTTGTCGACCAATAAAATATCTGGATGAACAACATGCCGGTGAACAGCGTGTGAAAGGGAATCTGGCTGTCGGGCGGGCCGATCAGCGTCAGCCGTTCTTGCGGTATTCCCGAGAAATCCCAGCCAATGGCGTTGCAGGCCAACACCACGACGAGCAGCGCAACCGACAGCATGCCGATGCCCGAATAGGTATCGACCACGGCGACGGCCTTGAGCCCGCCGGTCATCGTATAAATCGCCGCGATAATCGCCATCGGCGCGGCAAACCACAAGAGCGGCCAATCAACGCCGAACATCGATTTCAGGAACAGGCTGCCGCTATACAGCGACGCGGGCAGATAGATGAGGATATTGCCGACCAGAAACAGGAGGGAGATCACCGTGCGGATGCTGCCTCCGCCATAGCGGCGTTCGAGCAATTCGGTGACAGTGGTGCAATTGTTGCGGTAATAAATGGGCACGAACACAAAGGCGAGGATCATCAGTCCGACAAAGCCCGCCAACTCCCACCAGGCGAGCAGCAACATCTGGCCGCCGTTCATGCCGACAAGTTGCTCGGTCGACAGGTTGGTGATGGTGATGGATCCCGCGACAAACACCCAGCTCAGCCCGCGGCCGCCGAGGAACACATCTTTGCTCGACCCGTCATGCTCGCTGGGGCCACTGCGCAATTTGAGCCAGGTCGCCAAGCCCATCGCTGCGATGATCGCGATGAAGATGCCAAATTGCACCGGGCTGACGCTCGCCGCTGCTACATTCATTTTCCCACTCCCCTTGGCCGCCGGTCTGGCGCATTGTTGCGGCGCACGCAAGCGGGCCGCGATGCTTATTGACGATATGTTCAATAAAATGGATGGCGTGGCAAGACAAAGTGGGAGCGATCATGCGGCTGGGGGTTTGCTATTATCCGGAACATTGGGCCCGAGGCGCGCTGGGCCGATGACGCGGCGCGCATGGCGGCGATGGGCCTGACCCGCGTGCGCATCGGCGAATTTGCGTGGAGCCGCATCGAACCCGAGCCTGGCCGCTTCGACTGGGGCTGGCTCGACCGCGCCATCGATACGCTGCACGCGGCGGGACTGGGCGTCATATTCGGGACGCCAACCGCCACCCCTCCCAAATGGCTCGTCGATCAAATGCCAGACATGATCGCCATCGATGCCGAGGGTCGCCCGCGCAACTTCGGCTCGCGGCGCCATTATTGCTTTTCGCATCTGGGCTATCGCCGCGAGGCCGCGCGCATCGTCCGCGCTGTCGTTGGCCGCTATGGCAATCACCCCGCGATCACCGCTTGGCAGACCGACAATGAATATGGCTGCCACGATACCGCTGTCAGCTACTCGCACGCCGCCGCTGCGGGTTTTCGCGATTGGCTGCGCGCCAAATATGGCGAGGTGTCGGTGCTCAATGCGGCGTGGGGTAATGTCTTCTGGTCGATGGAATATCGCGATTTTGCCGAGATCGATCTGCCGCTGACCCCCGTGACAGAACCCAACCCCGCCCATGTGCTCGACTTTCGCCGTTATTCCTCTGATCAGGTCGTCGCCTTTAATCATATCCAGACCGAGATCATCCGCGCCGGATCCCCCGGCCGCGATGTCATGCACAATTTCATGGGTTTCTTCACTCAGTTCGATCATCACGACGTTGGCCGCGATATCGATGTCGCTGGCTGGGACAGCTATCCGCTCGGCTTTCTGGAGCAATTCTGGTTCTCGGCAGCGGACAAGGCCGCCTATCTGCGCCAGGGTCATCCCGACATCGCCGCCTTTCACCACGACCTCTATCGCGGCACGACCGCGGGCGGGCGCTGGTGCGTGCTCGAACAGCAGCCGGGGCCTGTCAATTGGGCGCGTTTCAATCCCGCCCCGCTGCCCGGCATGGTGCGGCTATGGACGCTGGAGGCGATGGCGCATGGGGCGGAGCTCACCAGCTATTTCCGCTGGCGGCAGGCGCCATTCGCGCAGGAGCAGATGCACGCCGGACTGCTGCGCCCCGACAGCGTCGATGCCCCCGCGGCCGATGAAGTGCGCGCCGCCGCCACCGATATCGCCGCCATCGGCGCAGTGCAGACCGCACAGGCGCCGGTCGCGCTGATCTTTGATTACACCAGTGCCTGGGTGACCGACACTCAGCCGCAGGGGCGCGGGTACAGCGCGCTGCGGGTCGCCTTCGACTATTATTCGGCGCTGCGGGGGCGCGGGATCGACGTCGATATCATCGCCCCAGACAGGCCGCTCGATGGCTATGCCATGATCGTGATCCCATGCCTGCCGATCATTCCCCACGGGCTGACCGAGCGGCTGGCGGCCTTCGCCGGCCCAATTCTGATTGGCGCGCGGAGTGGCAGCAAGACCGCCGATTTCGCTATCCCGCCAACACTCGCTCCGGGCGCACTGCAGGCAATCTTGCCGCTGACCGTCACGCGCAGCGAAAGCCTGCGCGACGGGCATAACGAGCCAGGTGAGAGCTTCGCCCTTACGCGCTGGCTCGACCATGTTGACACCGATCTTGCTGCCGAGGAACGGCTCGCCGACGGAACCGGCGTTGTCTTTGCCCGTGGCAAAGCCCGCTATGTCGCGACATGGCCCGGCGCCGACCTGCTCGACCGGGTGGTTGCGCGGATGGCTGCGGAAGCGGGCGTCGCGCATGACTTGCTTCCTGCGGGCGTCCGTATCCGCTGTGCCGACGCCATCAGTTTTGCATTCAACTATGGGGCTAGTGCGGCGAGCATTGCCATACCGCCGGACGCGCATATTCTGGTGGGCGGCGCCCTGATGCCGCCGGCGGGCGTCACGATCTGGCGATGCGCCGATGTTCAACCTGAACAGCGCTAGGGTCAGGACCCTAGGTTACGAATCAGCGTTTCAAAACCGCATCGCCACCACAACGCCCGCGCTCTTTGTATCGCCCCATGGGATGATCTGCACCTGGTCATGTTTGCGCCGCGTGATCAGATGCGCAGTGCCAGCGCCCAGCGCGGCCCCCACCAGCACATCGCCGACGCGGTGCTTGCGCGCCTCGACGCGGGAGAGGCCAACGAAGGATGCGACCAGATAGGCGGGCAGTCCCGCCTTCCACCCACGGCGATTGTGGATCGTCCCCGCCGCAGCAAAGGCGACCGAGGTGTGGCCGGACGGGAAGCTTTTGTCGTCGGACAGGTCGAGGCGGGTTGATGGGAAAGCCTCTTTCATCCCTGCCGTGATCAGCATGGTTGCCCCGATGCTGCCCCCGGCCTGCAATGCGCCGTCCCAATCGCCCTCGATGATCGGCACACCAAAGGCGGCAACAACCAGCGCATCCCGCGCGATGGTGCCCGCATCGTTCCAACCTTCCTCGCTTGCGCCAGCCGGTAAGGGTGCGGCGGTCAGCGCGATGGCGGCAACAATCGCGCAGTGTTTTGCGTTCAGCACAATGCCTCTCCCGCGGTCCTGTTGAACCTGTGGGCTAACTGGCCATACCCCGCCCACCCGCGCCAGCAAAATCGCGCAAATGCTATTGCGAACGATTAGCGTAAATACTAACGAATCCGCGCCTTTTAGCGGTTGTTTCCTTTACCATTACCGCGTATCGACGCCGTCATCCGCAGACCGGCGCTGGCGAAATTGCCCGCGTGCCCGCTGGTCATTTGCCGCTGCCGCCGGGCACAAGCAATGGGAATAAGGACGCCGTGGGACGCAAGAAGATCGCGCTGGTTGGCGCAGGCAATATCGGCGGAACGCTCGCCCATCTGGCGGCGCAAAAGGAATTGGGCGACATCGTCCTGTTCGACGTGGTCGAAGGCGTGCCGCAGGGCAAGGCGCTCGACCTGTCGCAGTGCGGCCCAGTCGAAGGCTTTGATGCCAAAATCACCGGCTCCAATGATTACAAGGACATTGCCGGGGCCGATGTGGTCATCGTCACCGCCGGGGTCGCCCGCAAACCGGGCATGAGCCGCGACGATTTGCTCGGCATCAATTTGAAAGTGATGAAGGCGGTGGGCGAAGGCATCCGCGACAATTGCCCGGGCGCCTTCGTCATCTGCATCACCAATCCCCTGGACGCGATGGTGTGGGCGCTGCGCGAATTTTCCGGCCTGCCGCATCATATGGTCGTCGGCATGGCGGGCGTGCTCGATTCGGCGCGCTTCAGCCACTTCATCGCCGATGAATTTCAGGTGTCGGTGCGCGATGTGAACACTTTCGTGCTCGGCGGGCATGGTGACACGATGGTGCCGGTTGTGCGCTATTCGACGGTCAACGGCATTCCCGTTCCTGACCTTATCAAGATGGGGCTGTCGACGCAGGAACGCATCGACGCGATCGTCAAGCGCACGCGCGGCGGCGGCGGCGAAATCGTCGCGCTGCTCGGCACAGGGTCGGCCTTTTATGCGCCCGCCGCCAGCGGCATCGCAATGGCCGAGGCCTATCTGAACGATCAGAAGCGCATCTTGCCGTGCGCGGCGTTTGTCGATGATCAGTACGGCCAGAACGGCCTCTATGTCGGCGTGCCGGTGATGATCGGTGCGGGCGGCGTCGAACGGGTCGTCGAGATCGAACTCGACGATGCCGACAGGGCGGGGCTGCAAGTACTCGGTCGATGCGGTCAAGGAGTTGCTGGAGGCGTGCAAGGCGCTGGATCCATCGCTGGCGTGAACGCCATGCCACTGCGCAGGCAGGGGGCCATCACCCGCGCTCTCGTCAAATATTGCGCATGATGGAAAGTTCAGGAGATGGGCTCCTGCCTTCGCAGGGGCGCAAAGCTAAAGAAGGCCAAACATGTCCATCCTCATCAATAAAAACACCAAAGTCATCACGCAGGGCATGACCGGCGCGACCGGGACTTTTCATACGCAGCAGGCGCTCGCCTATGGCACGCAGATGGTCGGCGGGGTTACGCCGGGCAAGGGTGGGACCACCCATGCCGAAACCGGCCTGCCGATCTGGGACACGGTGGCGCAGGCGCGCGATGAAACCGGAGCCGATGCCAGCGTCATCTATGTCCCGCCGCCGTTCGCGGCCGATTCAATCCTGGAGGCGATTGCCGCCGAAATTCCGCTGATCGTGTGCATTACGGAAGGCATTCCGGTGCTTGACATGGTCCGCGTCAAGCGCGCGCTGGTGGGTTCCAAATCGCGCCTGATCGGCCCCAACTGCCCCGGCGTACTGACGCCCGGCGAATGCAAGATCGGGATCATGCCCGGCAGCATCTTCTCGCGCGGCAGCGTCGGCGTCGTCTCGAGGTCGGGCACGCTGACCTATGAAGCGGTGTTCCAGACGACGGCCATCGGCCTTGGCCAGACCACCGCGGTCGGCATCGGCGGCGACCCCGTCAACGGCACCAACTTCATCGATGTGCTGGAGTTGTTCCTCGCCGACGAGGCGACCAAGAGCATCATCATGATCGGCGAAATCGGCGGCGATGCCGAAGAGCAAGCCGCCCAGTTCCTGATCGACGAAGCCAAAAAGGGTCGCAAGAAGCCGATGGCGGGCTTCATCGCCGGCCGCACCGCTCCCCCGGGCCGCCGCATGGGCCACGCCGGCGCGATCGTGTCGGGTGGCAAG
>JAAUPH010000098.1 GCA_012035435.1 Sphingopyxis sp.
TTGCGAGTGCCGCCTATCGCCAAGCCGTTGCAGCAGGCATTGACGCTTGCCTCTGGCCTCAGACCCGCCTGCGCCCGCAACTCATCCCCGCCCGCTGCGGCAGCAATGCCGGGCTGATCGGCGCGGCTCTCATGGCAGACTTGTTGTGACGCGTTTCCAACCTGGCTTTCTGGGTATCCAGATTTGTCGCCTTTGCCATCACGAAAGCGGTAGCTGACAGGCAAGTCGCGCCGCACACTGTGCCGTCAACTCATGTTCGCAAAAGGGCGCCTCAGCGTAAGCGCTGGCATAGCGAAATCCGTTGCCCAAGGTTCATTTGCAACGTGTTAGCCGACCATCAAACTGCGATGCCAGCGAAGGCGTTTTTAGAGGGTTGCCGCCGGGCTTACTCCACGAACGCCCCCGTTACTTTATCATTTTGAATCGCGAATGAGTCAAAATGAAACGCGATGGAATCAATCTGAAACGCGATGGAGTCATCTGCTCAAAGGGGCCTTTAGACGGGCGCATTCGTCCACCAAGGTGCCAACTTCGCGCTTCGAGACAAAGCAAGAACAAAATTGGAAAAAGCTCGCACTCTCTGAGCACGTTCGGCGATACTGAAACGCGAGTAATTCGCAAAAAATGGAAAAAATTCTGGAATTCAGCATTGCTTTTCAGTGACTTGCTCAAATTCTGAAACACTGGGAGGTTAAAAATGAAACGCAAATGAGTCAAAACGAGGCGCCATCAAGCCATCGACACCGTGCCCATTCAGGCGGATTTGCGTCTCAAACGGGCCCGGAACGTGCACGCGGCGCGATTCAGCGGCAAAAGAGGTGTCACCGACCTTCACCCGCACCCACGTTGGAATAGTCGATGCCTATCACGGCGATCTGGAGTTCCGGGCGACGGGTCATCATGGATTTCGCCATCTCGGAAAGGTGGCTGACCACATCTTTAAGGCCCACGAGCGCGTTGGTAGAAGGAAGACGCCATTTTTTTGGCTCGGCCTGGCAAATAAGCAGAATGCCAGCGCGGCATCGGACGTGGCGCAAATATTGGCCGACGAGTTGCTTCTGAAGCGCGTCTTCGAGATCGCGAACACTCCACGTCTGAAGCTTGAGTTCAACCGTGCCATAAGCATCCATCGTCTGCGGTTGAAAGCGAATGTCAGTTCGCTTTTCCTCGATGACGACGGCTTCTTGGGTGAATGTGAATGTTCCGCGGTCGCTGTTTCGGAGCCAGTTTGCAATGAAACGCCGAAGTTCGGTTTCCTTGTCGAGGCGCTGAAGCGCTGCCACCGGACTATCTTCGGCATGAAGCAGTTCGTGCTTGAACGCCTCCAGCCGGGTGAGCATCGCCCTCAAAAGCGTGGCATCATCCACGGGTTGGAACGCATCCTTCCGGTCAATGCTTTGCACCGCAGTGATCGGGTAGATTGCCAAGTCGGAGATGGCCGCAGCACATTCGTATGCCATCTGGACCAATCGGTCAGCCACGTAGGAAAACTCCGGGCGTTTGGACAAATCCAACAGCGCGGCCAATGCGTCAGGGTGTTTTTCATCCGTCAGTGCGTTGAACAGGAATGAGCGTGCGTTTTGCGCATGGTCGCGAATACCGGGCGAATAGGTACCCTCATGTGAGATATCGTCCTCGCGGCGGACGATCTGATATGCATGGATTGCCAACTGATGCAGCAAAGGCACACGGTCATTTTTGGGAACTTTGTTGAGGTCAAAGCCCCGACTCGAATGACGATCACCGAATACAGCAGCAAATGTATCAACAGCCAAAGCGTCCTGGTCGGCTGACCTCGTAAGCGGCGTTGCTCGAAGAATTTCCTCGCATGCCTGTTTCGGATCGATTTTGCCAAGAGTGCAGTCAACGATGGGACAGGTCGAACGGCAGCTTGGTCGATTTCGTGACGAATCGCCGAGCAGACCGCTCTCTTTTCATCATCGCTTCCAAACTCGGCGACAATTTCCACCGCATCATGCAACACGTTGCTAGAGCCGACAGCGACAAGTGTAGGAAGGGTCGCAAGCGTGGACGCTATTGTGCCAACGACAGCCTGTTTTAAGGTTGCAGACAAGTGATAGCGAATATCTAGGACGATAGGGGCGCCACCAAACTCGGCCATTTGTGATAGCTGCGCCGCGACCTCGTCCGAGAGCACTTGTGCAACCGCACGCGGATGCTCGCTCGCCAAGTCTGCAACAAAGCCACCGAACCCGTTCAACTCGATGGTCGAAATCCGCGTTGCCCGGACGGCTTCCTCGTGGGACAGGTTCTTAGCCCACCCTTGAATGTCAGCCTCGGCTTTGACAGCGGCAAGCGCAAGCAGCCAACTGTTGTAGTAGCTATTGCGCTCTTCCGATGTGCGCTCACTCGTCAACAGCACGTCGTTTCGCGCCAAAACTTTGCGAGTTCGGCCCGATAGCGCTCAAGAAACGCCGAACCCATGGCACGATGGATGACTTCTCCATCCCAATGACCCCAGCGGTCGAGTTTCGGATTGCTTTGCTTAATCAACTTGTGGGCATCGTAGAGCACACCCAATCGCCGGTCTCCACCCATGAGAAAATCAGGGTCCGCCAGAACTTCGTTGCGCCATTTCACCCATCCAGCGATCCGTTTTTGTTCCTTTCTTGCATGAGACATTTGCCGCTTTTCGTTCTCAATTTCCCAATCCGCTTTTTCGCGCGGAGGCGGATTGAGCAAGCGGTCAAGTTCGTTGGTCAGATCCTCCCGATCTGCCACGCGCGAACGCAAATTGTCCTGAAGATCGCGGCGCGCGCGTAAGTCGAAGTGCCGGGCGACAACCCAGAACGCTACGCCGCGGCTGCTGTCTGAAATGTCCGAGGCAACGGCGTCCAGCAGCCAAGTCAGGTCTTCATCTCCGACGGAAAATAGATTTTGCCAACCTCCAGTGGCGAAGTCAGCCCGCCACCAATCCGGCTTCTCCGCTTCAAGCGCATCTGCCAATTCAAGACCGGCTCGGAAATACGCCTCCCTAAGGTCGGTGCGCGCCTGCAGCGCCGCGCGCAATTCCCGCATTTCGGTTTTTGCAATTATCGTTTCCTGTCGTCGACCGGATTGAATTGCAATGACGGTTGAATGAGCCCAAGTCCGAAGCTCGCTGCCCAGCGGGGGAATTGATCCCGCACAGAACGCAACTAGCCCGTCCTGATAGTGGTCTTTTTCAGATCGGATGCTGTACATCGAACTGTCAGCGCGACGGCTTTCCCATACCGCCGCAGCGAGACCGTCGCGGATTGTGATCACATCGCTCAGTGCGAGGTTTCCGCGCTTGGCTGTCTGATAGATCGTGTAGCTCAGGCCGTGGATATTGTTCTTGTCCTGCTTCATGCCGTCGACCAGCAAAAGAAACTGCTGCGGAGCGACAAGTTCGGGGACCATGTCGTAAAGAGTGTATCGAACCATGTCTTCGGGCAGCGATCCGCCCAACACAGCCCTGGCCAAAGCGGCTTTTTGAGCTGTAGACCCGCCAGCCAATACGCCTCGGGCGCCATATGTGCGGTGGTTGGTGTCGAGGTTCGCGTCCCGTGCTGCGGACAAGGCCAGATCAGCGCAGTCTGGAATCGGTGTCATCCAAATCAACTCCAGCAGCAATTCGCGGCTGTCATGACCAGAATAAGCGGAACCCCAAAGCTCTCGAATGACAGGGCCGAGATCAGGGTGGGCGATGCGTTCGATCTGGTCATGTCCAACGCCTGTCTTGCACCAATCCTTTCCAGCATATTGACGGATGTAGTGCCGCAGGATTTCCGCTCGCATTTCGATGGGAAAGGCACTTGGCAAACCCTGTCGGAACAAAAGCTGCGGTTCGCGGTTCACCACTTCGCGTTTGATATCCGCATCCCAAAGCGACAGCCAGGCTGCCACAGGTGCCATCCCTGGTTTGACAACGCGTTGGCCTGCAATCTCGCCAAAAAGCAGCGCAAAGCGATCTCCGAGCGGCATGCCCTTACTACGAAGGCCCTCCAGCCTCTTGGCAGCCAAATACTCTTGCGAAGCTCGGTGATGAAAGCGAACCGATCCAATGCCGCTGGGATCAAAGAGCGGCTTGGCAATCAGTTCCTGCTGCTCTTTGAGGTTCCAGTCGGTGAGGATCTCTCCGATATCGACACCATCGCTCCCGCCGGTTAAAGACGTTTTGATGCTGCGCCGCTTCAGGAGGAAGAGCGCCAAGGCAATCCTCTCTGCGCCCTCCTGCGCTTTCTCAACCGACAAAGCGTTGCGCATCCGAAGGTTTTTCTCAGACAGTTTGCGCTGAATGCCCTGCTTGAGCTGATCTTGCAGGCTTCCAAGCACGCCAGTCTGATCCATGTTGTCGAGGGCTTCGATGATCTCGGCCGGCAGCCGATAAAGGTGCCAGAGGTCATGTGCTTCAAGCTCTTTGCAGAACTCTTTCGCAAGTTCGGGGGCGTACGCTGCACCAAACTGCCGAATTTCCTTTTGGCTCAAGGGAAGGAGCGCGAGGAACGTGGGTTTGCGGGGTTCTGTCGCGGGCGGCTCATTTTTCGTCTCTGCATTCCCCCCTTGTTCCGCGTCGCTTTTCGAGACGACCTTCAGGAAAGCGGCTTCACCGGTCTCTTCAACGTCCATCGAAGCGACAGGACTGATCGATGCCGAAAGAGCCGAGATTTCCGCTTGATCAACCTGCGCATGCCAATCAGCGGGTCGGCATGAAAGGAAAAGGCGCAACCTCGAAAAATGTGGGGAAATCCTCCCCGTTTTGACGGGGCACAATCGTAGAACCTACGCGGCCATTTTCAGTTTCTGTATGGGAGTGATCCCGCCGATGCCCATGTTCGGGCGCTCATTGTTGTAAGTCCAAAGCCATTGCGTGGCGACGTCCTGCACCTCCTCGATGGTTTCAAAAATCGTCAGATCCAGCCATTCTTGCCGGACCGTTCGGTTGTAGCGCTCGACATAGGCGTTCTGCTGGGGCTTGCCCGGCTGTATGTATGTCAGGGCGATGCCCTGCTTCTCGGCCCAAGTCATCAACGTGGAACTGATGTATTCCGGGCCGTTGTCCACCCTGATCGCCAGCGGCTTGCCGCGCCATTCGATGATCCGGTTCAGCGACCGAACCACCCGTTCGGCCGGCAAGGAGAAGTCGGCCTCGATGCCCAGCCCTTCACGGTTGTAGTCATCCAGAACATTCAAGAGCCGGAACTGCCGACCGTCCGACAGGCGGTCCGCCATGAAGCATGCCCTCGGGCTTGACCCGATGGGTCCATCGACCAGGTCGTGTTCGGGGTCGGCGGGACGGCCAGTTCTTCCGGCTTCTCACGCCTCAGCCGACGCCGTGGCTTGATGCGCAGGTTCAATTCCAAGTCGCGATACACCCTGTAAACCCGTTTGTGATTCCACCAGTGGCCCTTCACGTTGCGCAGGTGCAAGAAACACAGGCCGAACCCCCATGTCTTGTGCGCCTGTGTCAGGCCGAGAAGCAGGTCTCCGATTGCCTCATTCTCGTCGTTGCGCTGGGCACTGTAACGGTAGCACGTCTCGCTGACGCCAAACGCCCGGCAGGCCAGCGCGATGCTGACCCCCTTCGTTGCCACCGCCTTCCCGGCCAGCTCGCGGCGTTGAGCTGGCCGCGTCACTTTTTTCCCAGCGCCTCTCGAAGCAGGTCGGCCTGCATGCTGAGGTCAGCAAACATGCGCTTCAAACGCCGGTTTTCATCTTCCAGCGCCTTCATCTGGCTCATCATGGACGCGTCCATGCCGCCAAACTTGGCACGCCACTTGTAAAACGTCGCAGCGCTGATCCCATGCTCGCGGCACAGCTCCGCCACAGCCAAACCGCCCTCGGCTTGACGCAAAATCCCCATGATCTGGGCTTCGGTGAAACGGCTCTTCTTCATCGCAATCTCCTCGTCGATTGTGCCGAGAAAATTCTACGATTGCATCCCCTTATTCCCGGGGAGGATTACCCACCCCCGGCTTTTGCGTCTGAGACAAAATTTGACAGCGGCACCGGCTGGCCGAGCTTCTTCGACCACCTTCCGGGCGCCATCGGCACCAAGGACGACAATTCCTATTTCGCCACCCGCACGGAAGTGCATTGCGCCCGCTGCGGCAGCCATTTCGGCCATGTGTTTGATGATGGCCTGAGCCGACGGGCGATCGCCATTGCATTAACGGTGTCTCGCTTAAATTTGAGGCGGCGTAGCGCTGGGGGGATTGGAATATTGATGGTTTGGTGGTCGAGTGGGTAGAGGTCTGGGGTGTTGGCTAGCTCTTGGGCGGGGTAGAAGAGGAGGCGTTGCTGGAAGAAGTAGAAGCTGACGCAGAAGAGAGTGTAGGCGATCGCTAGTGTCTTGATGCGAGGGAGCGATCGTTTCCAAACTGGCAGGTCAGTGATGCCCATACCGTCAAAGCTGCTCGATCAAATCCCCCCGCCGAAATGTTGCAGAAAAGCTGCTGCAAGGAAATATCTCGGTCTCCATACAGCTTCCTAAGGGCCTGAGCAATATCCTCAGTGGCCCCAACAAAATACGCATCGCGACTCCGCTCTAGCAGAGCCACAGCCTCCCCCAAATTACGATGGCTAATCTCACAGAGACGCCCAGCCCCAGGTCTCGCAACAGCCGCTCCCCCATCTGCATCGCAATAAAGCAAGAGGCATAGCGCACAAAATCAGGGTCAGTCGGCTCAGGGCGCTTACGGCGATTCTCAGCAATTCGATAGATCAGCACAGCCAACACCACCTGTGCGCCATTCAAGCGCTCCGTGAAAATCTGATCATAGAGCTTGCCAAAATGCTCCCGCGTAAAGAACTTGGCCTGGTGAGGCTTCTTCCGCCAGACCGACAGAATCGCCTCCGCCGCTACCCCAGACGTGATATCCGTCGCTCGGGCACCCGCGTTAGAACGCTTGCGGCGATAGACATAGCCCAACTGCTCTAGATCGGTCTCCAGCCTTTTCTGAAGCTCTTCATTGGACCTTAAATCGCGCAAATCAACTGGATTTTGGCTATTCGTGGCATAGGTCACTTTCCGAACCAAATCCTCACTCTCTTGGGGAAGTTGATACAGCCGCAATAAAACATAGGCACCAGCGGGGAATAAATCGAGCTGAGGCCCCTGCAACGTCTTGAAGATCGTCATGCAAGTTTGGCCCCCATTAATGATCTGCAAGTTTTCCACCCGCAGTTGATAATCTCCACTCTGCAAGGCGTTATAGGTGAAGCTATCACAGGTCATCGTTATTCCATTGTTATAGAAGTAGAAATTATGCTTCTCAGCCTCATCTTCTAATGTCTTTTTAATACCATCATTGACTCGATTGCCTTGCAATCCCAAATAGCGACGAATATTCCGCTCTAGCAAGCGCTCTCCATGGCGATCGATCAGATTGGCAATTTCGCTAGCGGCGATTCTTCCCACCAGAATCCGACTAAAATTCATGTCTTCAAAAATGGCCTTCCCGGAAAGCTGAAGCGTATCTTTAACGGGCCGCGAAGCTTGGAGAATTTTCACCAAGCGTTCAGGACTCACATGCTCCCAGGTAACCTGTTCACCGAAGCCCGCTCTTGCTATGGCTCCCTGGGCAGACTCGTTCCAGCTTAATCCGTTATTACAGGCTAAAGCGCGTACCTGGGGAATATATCCATCCCGAACTAAGCTCCTCGCTTCCTCTACTTTTGTCAATAGCCTGGGATTAATCGATTCAACCTTGGCAGCGGGATCAAACAAGTAGTTGATGGCATCAATGAGTGCCTTGATTCCATTTTCAGGGAATGCTGAACTGCCATCTAATTTTTGTTTGTACTTTCCCTGGAAGAGGCTAATCGTAAATTCTCCATCATGCTCTTCAGAGATGTGAATTGCATCGACGCCGAAGTCGCCGCCACCCCGGCGGGGAGAAGTTGCACAGAGGCATCGGGAACGGGCGAGCCGAAGTCGGAATCGATGATTGTGCCACGAATGGCACCGACACCGCCATCCTGTGCAGGTGACGAAACGGTAACAAGGAGA
>JAAUPH010000099.1 GCA_012035435.1 Sphingopyxis sp.
CGCAACCTTGGCCGCCGCGACCGGATCGGTCGAGGTCGCAAGTGCGGTCGGGCCGGTCAGCATGTCTGCCAGACCGGTATAGGGCGTGCCTTCGAGCGCGATGTTGGCAAGACGGTTCTTCGTGACCTTGAAGGACGCACCGGCATCCCGCATCTGCTGGCGCAGTGCCGTCGACTGAGCGACGGTCAGACCCAGGTTGCGAACAATCACAACCGAGGCTGCTGACGACAGCGTAGCGTTCAGCGTCGATACGGCTTCGGCCTTTTGAGCACGATCCATGCCTTATCTCCACTCTATGTCCGGAGGTGCAAAACCCCCAGATCGCTTGAACAACAGACCAGCGCACGCCGCGGCGTGCGCAAATCTGCAACGAATGTCCTAAGGGGGTAGCCGGGCACCGCGCGCGCCGAAGCGGGCGAAGGAGCCGCGAAATGACTGTCCCCGTCTCGGCTGGAAATTAAGCGGGGCAAATCCCCCACACCAACTGTCTCGGACGGAGCTGACACGGGATTAACCGGTCAACACGCGGCGGCCATTAACGCGGCGGCACGCAGAGTCAAGAGAAAGCAAGAAGGGCGGACCATCACTGGCCCGCCCCTCCCCGTCTTACCAAATCGCCGCGATCAATATTTCGCGCGGAAGCCCAGGAAGTAGTTCCTGCCAATCGCCGAGATCGGATAGGCCGCTTCGGCCTTGAACGGCCGCTCGTCGGTCAGATTGTTGACGCCAAAGCGGAACGTCAGCTTCTCCGTCACGTCATAGGCGAAGTTCAGGTCGTGTGACCAGAAATTGCCGTCCCGGTTGGGCTCGGCAAAGCCGCTGGGATCTTCGGCTTCTACGCCCTGATAATATTGCTTCGACTGCCAGAATGTCTCCCACTCGGCGCGCACCTTACCAACTTCCCACGCAAGACCGGTGTTGAACGCCAGCTTGGGCCGCTGCGCTTCGCCGCGGAAATCATCTTCGCTGTCGGGGTTGGTGACCGAGGTGAAGTTGGTGTTCTTGATCGAATAGGTTCCTCCGATCCGCGCCGTCACCGTCCCGGCATCGCCCCCGAGCGGGAAGCGATAACGCGCCTGGAAGTCGATCCCCGACGCCTCGAACCGCGCAAAGTTGACCGGACCATTGGTCAGGCTGTTGAAGCCCAGGAACGTCGGCGATCCGACCGTGCGGTTGCGGCTGAACAACGAACAAAAGCTGTTGTTCGGGAAATCGGGCGAGTCATAGCATCCCGACACGATCTCATCCGCAGTCACATTGGCGATGGCGTTCGTGATCTCGTAATTCCAATAGTCCACCGTCGCGGTAAAGCCCGGGAGGAACGAGGGCTGGAGCACCGTACCGACCGTCCAGCTGGTCGACCGTTCCTCTTCCAGCAAGCGGTTGCCGCCGGTCAGGCCGGTGATACGAGCCGTCAGCGGATCGGTGAAGCCCACCGGAATCCCGTCAGCGGCACAGTTGGCCGCGCGCACCGACGGGTTGGGCCCGCGGTTGATCTGCGCTGCGTCGCACGGATCGATCGGCCGGAAGGTTGACGGCGTCGTCGGCGAGAACAAGTTGGTGATGTTCGGCGCCCGCACCGCTTTCGAATAGCTGCCGCGCACCGTGAGGTCGGCAACCGGACGGTAGATGCCATCAACCGCCCAGGTGAACACACCGCCGACATTTTGCAGGCTATAGTCGGAATAGCGCGCCGATGCCTTCACCGACAACAGGTCGGCAAAGGGTACATCACGCAGGAAAGGCAGATCGATTTCGCCGAACACTTCCTTGACGTCATAGCTGCCGGTTTCTGGCTGTGTGCCCGATTCAAAATAGAATCCGGCCTCTTCAAACGCGTCGACGCCAAAGCGGCTCTTTTCCTTGCGATATTCCGCACCCAAGACAATTCCCGGAGCGCCGCCCGGCAGGCTGAAGAAGCCTTCGGTGGTACCGGCGATAAAGGCCTGCGCCACAAATTGCTCAAGCTTCACGTCGGAACGCGACGCCGGATTGACGAAAGCAACGGCCTCAGCGCTCGGCGCGCCAAGTCCGAACAGGTTGAGCGGACGGCAGCTGCCGTCGTTTGTCCGGAAGGTGTCGGGTTCGAAAATCCCATCGCCATCGGGATCGGCATCATAGCCGGGAAAGGCCGACGTCCCCGGAATGGCATTGGCATTCAACGATGAACGGCAAACAATTCGTCCCGAAACCGGATCGCGGACCGCATCGACGGCAGCGTAGAAACGGTCTTCGACGCGGCGATTGTCGTTAATCTCGGTCTCTTTGGTCTGGCCATAGTTAGCCGAGATTTCATAGGTCCAGTTGCTCGCAATCTCACCCTCCGCACCAACGACGACGCGATATGTATCGCGGGTCACCCGGCGGCGGTTTTCGCCAAAGTCGGTATTGTCGCGGCTCATGATGATCTGGCCGTCGGCACGGTCCAAGCCCGGATTGGCGGCATAAAATGCGTTGATCGCGGTCAGCAGCTCGGCCGGGATGAACGGGTTGTCCAGCCGGATCGGGATCGTGTCGTTAAAGCTGTTGACGTTGTTAACGTCCGACGCCTTGGTTCGCACGAACTTGCTCTCGACAAAGGGCTTGAACGCAGGCGACAATTCGAAGCGCATGTTCAGGTTGGCATTGATCTGCTCGGTGCGCGGAACGACGTTTTCCTTGTCGAGAAACACGTTGGTGCCGTCGCCGCCAAAGCTGTTGGCGAAGCCGGCGATCAATCCGTCGCGGAACGGCCGCACCCGGCCATTTTCGGTAACATAGCAACCAAAGCCCGTGTTCACGAAGTTATAGGTCTGGTCGCAATCGTTAATCCCGTTGCGGTCGAAATCGGTGCCAGGATCGTCGGCAACAAAATCACCGTCCGCATCAAAACCAACCAGGCCCAGCGCCGACGAGATGGAGAAGTTCCGGCTGGGAAGGAACGCGCGGGGTGCCGCATTGCGAGCGCGGTCAATCAATGCCTGCGGCGTGATGGCATAGCGGGGGTTGCCGCCGCGCAAAATTGTCTGACCCAGGAACGCGCCGGCCGCAGCCAACGCCGGGGTGATGTCAGCCGCCTGAAAACGCAGCGCGGGATTGGCGTCGTCATCCAGCCGCTGTCCGCCGCGCAGATAGCTGCGATCGCCATAGCTCAACGCTTCGCCGCGCGTATATTGCAGCGCGACGCTGATGTTGCCGCGATCGTCGGCGAAATTCTTGCCATAGGCACCCGAAAGATAATATTCACCAGCATCGCCGCGCTCGCTAACCCCGGCTTGCCCGTCAATGGTAATCCCGTCGAAATCGCGCTTCAGCACATAGTTGACCACGCCCGATACGGCGTCCGATCCATAAACCGATGACGCGCCGCCGGTCAGCACATCAATCCGGTCAATCAACGCCGTCGGGATGGTTTCCACATCGACGATCGCGGTGCCGCTGTCGCCCGACACATGGCGCCGACCATTGACCAGCACCAGCGTCCGCGCCGCGCCCAGATCGCGCAGGTTCAATGCCGTACCGCCGAAAATCCCGGCCCGCGTTGCCGAAAGGTCGCTCGACACCGAACTGAACAGCGCGGGAATATACTGAATGATGTCGCCCGCCCCGGTGTTACCCGACAGCGTCAGCTGATCGCTGGTCACCGCCGTGACCGGCGCAGCGCTGTCGAGCTCCGGACGGGCGATGCGTGATCCTGTAACAACAATCGACGTATCATCATCAGCCTCGGCTGCTGCTTCGGTGTCGGCGGCATCTTGCGCCATTGCTGGCACTGCCGCCATGACAGCGAACATCGCAAATAAGGATGAGGACAGCCGTCCCCGGCCCACAGCAAGCTTGGTCATAAAAGTCTTCCCCGGTTTTTGCCCGACACGGTTGATCCGCAGTCATTAGGGCATCGCAGAGTTGGTAACGCAATTTTGATGCGCTGCACAAGCCCCGATGCTCATAAAGCATCGCAAGAAATCGCTGGTCATCGGAATTTCGTTACGCTTAAATGAAGGGAGGATGACCGTCTTGGCGGCATCGGTTGTACTGGGGGAATTTCATGCGCGCCACATCAATCACTCGTTCCATGCTTGCGCTCGGCGTTTGCTCTTTGGCCATGACGGCGGCTCCGGCTGTGGCGCAAGACAGCGCCGCACCCGCCGCCGAGGAGGACAAGGATAATGAAATCCTCGTCACAGGCTCGCGGATCAAACGTGACCCCAAAGATAGCTCGGTGCCGCTCGAAGTCATCACGATGAAGGACCTGGAACGCGAAAGCATCAGCAACCCCGAGCAATTCGTCCAATATCTTGCGTCATCGGGTACGGGCCCCGAAAATCTCGCCAGCAACTCAGACGTCGTGTCGGGGCAACAGCGCGGGAACAACGGATCATCGACCGCAAACCTGCGCGGTCAGGGATCAAACGGCACGCTGGTCATGCTCAACGGGCGCCGGGTCGCGGCGCACGGCCTCAATGGCGGGTCGGTTGACGTTAACCAGATCCCCTTCGCTGCACTCGAGCGCGTTGAAGTTTTGAAGGATGGTGCGTCGGCCATTTATGGCACCGACGCCATCGGCGGGGTCATCAACTTCATCACCCGCAACGACTATGAGGGCGTCACCATGAACGCCTTCTACGACATCACCGAAGAAGGCGATTCACCCCTCTACCGCGTCTCGGCGCTGGCCGGATACGGCGACCTTGGCGATCAGGGTTTCAACATCATGGCCTCTGTCTCCTATGAAAAGCGCAGCGCGCTGCGGGGCAGCCAGCGCGACTTCGTCAACACGTTTCAACCCGACCGGGGCCTGTCGGTCGACACCCGCGGCACGCCCTTTGCGACGTTTATTCCGCTAGCGGGCACGGCCTATACCACGGCTACAGCGCCCTTCATTCCGGGATCGACAACAACGCGGCTCACTGGCGGCATCAACATCCTCGATCTTCCGGGCCAAGCCGGGTGCGGTGCGATCGACGGTCAGGCACCTTATGATCCGGTTCTCTGGGCCTTTCCCGAAGCGCAATTTGCCTGTGCCTGGGACACCGGCCGCGCGGCGGTGCTGCAGCAACCGATCGATACGCTCACATGGTTCGGGCGCGGCGTCGTCAACCTTGGCGATCACCAGCTGTCGGTTGAGGTCACGGGCTCGGACGCCAGTTCGGCGAAGCGTTTCTCAAATCTTCAGCTGACGCCCAACACGACGTCGCAAAACTATGCCTATCGCCGCATCGCCGGGGTCAATGACGCGATTTTTGACGATCTGGCAAACCGCCTGACCGCCGCTTTCCCGACGTTCAGCCCGCTGCTCGCCGCCACTCCGGCGCTATCCTACCGCTGGCGGTGCATCGAATGCGGGGTGCGCGAGATTGAAACGGAAACGCAAACGCAGCGCTATTTCATCGGCGCCGAAGGGCCAATCTTCAAAGGCTGGGACTATAGCGTTGGCGCCTCGCTTGCGCAAAGCGAGGCGCAATCGACGCTGGGCAGTGGTTATTATTTCCGCGGTACACTGGGCAACGGAGCGCCCGACCCCAATGCCCCGACCGCTCCCGGCGCGACCCAGCCGGGCATCATCGGCGTACTGAACAGCGGGAGGCTCAACCCCTTCCTCTTGCCCGGCCAGCAACAGTCGCAGCAAGCGATCGACATGCTACGCGCCGTGTCGGCTGAAGGTACCGTCCTCTATGGTGGCCGCTTCCGCGTGACCCAGCTTGACGCCTCGCTGGCGGGCGATTTGTTCGAACTGCCCGGCGGCACCGTCAAGGCCGCGCTTGGCATTGATTATCGCCGCGAAACTTATCGCTTCAACGGCGACGTCCGCGCGGCGGCGGCGCGCCCCACCATCATCGCCGCGCCGTTCGACGACGGCAACGCGCTGACCGGGGTGAAGCGTGAGATCAAGGCCGCCTTCGCAGAATTGCTGGTGCCGGTGTTCGATCAACTCGAATTGTCCTTCGCCGCGCGCATCGACGATTACAGGGGCCTTGGTTCGACCACAAATCCCAAGATTTCTGCGAAATTCCGTCCCACCGACTGGTTGATGCTGCGCGGCTCGTACAACACGGGTTTCCGCGTGCCGTCGTTCAACCAGATTTTCAATGGCGTGACGCTGGCGCTTTATTCGGGGCGCGACATTGCCGATCCGCGCACCTGCCCCGGCGGGGTGCCCAATGCGGCGCAGGCCGGCTGTGCCGCGCTGACGACGCTGCAAATCGCCAATGGCGGGCGGCCTAACCTGCGCCCCGAAACATCGGAGCAAATGAGCCTTGGCATCGTGCTCGAACCCACCAGCAACATCAGCTTCACCGCCGACTGGTGGACTATCAACCGCGACGACACGATCCAGACCTTGTCGCTGCGCCAGTTGGTCGACAATTTCAGCTTTTTCGAAGAGCGATTCATCCGGGGCGCGGGCGGGCAGCTTGACGTGATCGATCAAACCTGGGTCAATGCCGGATCAACCCGCACGCAAGGGATTGATATCGCCGCGCGCGGCCGGTTCGATCTGGGTGGCGGGGCGCTGACGGCCGGGGTCGATGGTACTTATTTGCTCAAGAAAGAGGAACGCGTCACGCCCACCGCGCCCTTTGGCAATCTGCGCGGAGTGTTCAGCTTTGCCAATGATCTGGGCATCAAATGGAAACACAATGCCTATGTGACTTGGTCGAACGATGACTGGGCGTTCAGCCTGTCGCAGATTTTCCGTGGCGGCTATCGCAACCAGCAGCTGCCCGGTGTCGCCAATGGGACGGTCAATCCGCCGAACGACGTGATCAAGACCGATGACTATGTCATCTATAATGCCTCGGCCAGCTTCACGGGCGCGCCCGGTTTCCGCTTTACGATCGGTGTCAAAAATCTATTCGACAAGGACCCGCCCTTTGCGGTGACGTACGACAGCGCCAGCGGTGCGGGGTCGAGCTGGGAACCCCGCGTTGCCGACCCGCGCGGCCGCGCCTTCACCTTTCAGGTGGAAAAACGGTTTTGAGTTTGCGTTAAACAGCGGCCGGGCGGAAATGCCCGGCCCTTGCTGCTTGCACAGGTCATGGCCATCCTGCGCCCCCTATACCGTCCGTCCTGAGCTTGTCGAAGGACAGGCGGGGTGCGAAGCAGCGTCGCACTACCCCCCGAACTCAGCCGCAAGCGCCTCAATCGCTTCGGCCAGCGTGCCGTCACGCGCCGACAGTCCGCCCGCGTCATGCGTGGTCAGCAATATCGCCACCCGGTTATAGATATTCGACCATTCGGGATGATGATCCTGTTTCTCGGCCACGATTGCCACCGCGCTCATAAACCCGAACGCCCGCGCAAAATCGGCAAAGCGAAATTCGCGCACCAGCGCATCGCGTTCAGGTTCGTGTGACCATGCCGGGAAGCGGGCAAGCAGCGCCGCACGCTCCGTTTCATTGATCCGTGCCAATGCCATCGCTTGCTCCTTCGTCACTGCAGCCATAAGGGGGATGGCGATGGACGACAAGCACGCCGCCCTGCTGGCCACTGGCGCCGCGCCCGATGAGGAAGTCTTCCTCGCGCTGGCCGAAGCCGCGCTTGCGACGCTCCCCCCGATTTTCGCACCGCATATCGCTGGCCTGTTGCTCAGCATCGAGGATATGGCCGACGCTGACACGCTGGCGGCGGTAGATGTTGAGCATCCCTATGACCTCACCGGCCTCTACACCGGGCGCCCGCTGACCGAAAAATCGGTCGAGGAATCGGGCGGCTTGCCCGATGTGGTCACGCTCTACCGCATCCCGATCCTGATCGAATGGGTTGAAACCGGCGAGCGGCTCGATCACCTTATCCGCCATGTACTCATCCACGAAATTGGCCATCATTTCGGCTTTTCCGATATTGATATGGAGCAGATTGAGGACATGGATTGACCGCGCTGCTCGACTGCAACGGACTTGCCTGTCTGCGCGGCGGGCGGCGGCTGTTCGCTGGGCTGAGCTTCAGCCTCGCGCCCGGTGACGCGCTCTGGCTGCAAGGGCCCAATGGC
>JAAUPH010000100.1 GCA_012035435.1 Sphingopyxis sp.
CTCGCGGACCGGGGTGCGTGACACGCCGCAGGCCTCGGCCAATTGCTCCTCGCGCAGCGGCGCGCCGGGGGGCAGGTCGCCCGACAATATCATCGCCTTGATATGGGCATAGGCATGGTCCGATGCACGCGACATGCATATTTCTCCCGAGGCTTGACGTTTGCTGCTTTGTATACAATAATCCTGGCGCAGATCAAGCGGTCGCGCGATTGTTGGGAGCCTGCGAATGTCGACAGAGCGCCGGATAAAGGTGATCGTTCCCATTGCTATGGACGCCGTCGGTGTGGCCAACCGCGCCGCCCAATTGCCACCGGACGTGATCGCGCCGGGCTTTAAGCCGGTGTTTGAAGCCGTCGGCTGGGGGCGCCGCGCTTGGCGACAGTTATCATGACATGATGCTGATGGATTTCACGGTCTTTCAGGCCGGGATTGATGCCGAACAGCAGGGCTATTCGGCGGTCGTCATCGACACGGTAAGCGACTCCGGCCTGCGCGCGCTGCGCTCGCGGCTTTCGATCCCCGTGCTTGGCCCCGGCGAATGCGCTTTTCATATCGCGATGACGCTGGGCAAGAAGTTCACCGTGCTGACGATGTGGGATGAATGGTTCCCGCTGTATGAAAAGACGCTGACCGAATATGGCTATTGGCCGCGCGTCGCGTCGCTGCGCTCGATCAACACCCGCCCCGACGTCACCGAATTGCTGGAGGGCAAGGAAGAGATCATCTTCGCCAAGCTGAAGGCCGAAGCTGAACTGGCGATGGCCGACGATGGCGCCGATGTGATCGTGCTGGGGTCCACCACTATGCACCAATCTGCGACCTGGCTCGCCGCCAACCTGCCCATCCCCGTGATCAATCCGGGTCTCATTGCCTATAAACAGGCCGAATTGCTCGTTCAGCTTGGCCTGACTCACAGCAAAAAGGCCTTCCCCGCACCCGGCGTGGGCAATGATGCCGCCATAAGGAAAGGAAGCGCCTGATGGCCGAGTGGAGCGAAGGCGGAGCGGGGCAGGCGGTGCTACGCTATTCCTATTATATCGACATCGTCACCAAACGCTATTTCGACGGCGTCGATACCAAGGTGATGGATCAAGTGCTCGATTGCTTCACCGAAGACGCGGTCCTGACCGAAGTCACCTCGGCGACGGTCCACCGGGGCAAGCCTGCGATCCGTGCAATGTTCACCAAGCTGTTCGCGGATTTTTCGGACATCTGGCACGGCAATTTCGTCCATACCAGCGACCCGGAATCTAACGCCATTGTTCGCAGTTCACCGTCCTGATCACCCCCAATGGCGGCAGCGAACTGCGCTATGAAAATTGCAACCGTTTCTATTTGCAGGGCGACAAGTTTCACCGCGTCTATGTCTATATGAGCGGGGATAATCTGCTGAAGGAAGGAGACGCCTGATGCAATATGCACCGACCCTCAGCCGCGCGGAACTGATCGAACTGGCGACGCAGCGCTATTTCGCCAATGTCGATGCGAAGAATATGGACGGTGCGCTCGCCTGTTTCCATGACGAAGCGCTGTTCTGCATCCAGACCGCCTTTACCCGCCATGCCGGCAAAGCCGAAATCCGCCGCATGTTCGAGGATTTTTTCGCGGGCTATGCCGACATCGTCCACAAGGATTTTACCTGCACCGTCGATGAGAAAAATGGCCGCATCGCCGCCAGTTTCGAAGCTGTGCTGACCGGCCATGACGGCAGTGTGACGCGGCTGTTCAACACCAATTTCTGGCGCGTCCGCGATGGCAAGTTTCAGGAAGTCTATGTCTATATGAGCGGGGCCAACCCGCTGGTTTGAATGAAAAAAACAGGGAGTAATATCATGCGTATCGCCAAATTTGCGCTGACCTGCTCGGTCGCCGCGCTGTCTGTGCCGGCCATGCCCGCCTTCGCGCAGGAGACTGCCGCCGAAGAGGCCGACGCCGGGGACATCATCGTCACCGCGCGGCGCCAGAATGAACGGCTGGTCGATGTTCCTGCGTCGGTGTCGGTGCTCACCGCCGAAACGCTGGAGCGCACCGGGGTGCAAAATGCCGATGGACTCGCCAAGCTGACCCCCGGCATCACCATCGTGACCGGCACGGCAGAGGCTGGGGATACCCAGATCAACATCCGCGGCATCAACGGCGCGCGCGACGCCGAAAGCTCGGTGGCGCTGGTCGTCGACGGTATCCTCAAGACCAACAGCGCGCAGCTCAATCAGGATCAGGGCACATTGCGCCAGATCGAAGTGCTGAAGGGGCCGCAAGGCGCGATTTACGGTCGCAACGCCGCCGCCGGTGCCATCGTCATTTCCACGGTCAAACCCGGCGACGCGCTTGAGGGCGCCATCCGCGCTTCGGCGGCGAATGAACAAACCTATGATGTTGCTGGCTTTGTCTCTACGCCGGTCGGCGAGGGCGCGGGACTGGTGGTTTCGGGCAGCTATCGCACCACCAATGGCTTTTACCAGAATTTGTTCCTGACCGACAAAGTCGTTGATGACCAGAAAACATGGAGCATTGACGGCCGGTTTGTCGCGCAGTTGGGCGATGATACTGAGCTTGATATCAAGGCGCGCTATGCCGATCTGTCGGGTGCGTCGATCAACTTCAACGCGGCCTTCCATTTGCCCAATTTTGCGGCGGCCAACCCGAAGTTCAACGAAGATGTCGATGACCATGAATTTCGCTATTATGGCAATATCCGCCCGACCAATGATCAAAAGAGCTTCGACATGTCGGCGAAGGTCGAACATGATTTCGGCGATATCCGGCTGACCGCCTGGGCGCTGTTTTCCGATGTCGACCAAAGCCTGACCGCCGATGGCACCTCAGCCGATTTCGCGCGCTATATCTCTCCCGCGCTGGGCGTGCCGGGCAATGCGACCAACCTTGCGGTGCAGAACGCCTGTTTCGCCAGCACGGCGGCGCTGACGGGCTTCCCGGTCAATCAGCCGGGGAACATCGGCCAAATCCCCGTGCCCTTCATCTTTGCACCGGCCAATGGATCGACCTTCGGTCCCTACAGCCCGACGACATGCGACGGCACGCAATTTCAGGTGCGTGAGCAAAAGGATATTTCGGCCGAAATCCGGCTGGCTTCAGATGGAGACGGACCACTCAGCTGGCAGATCGGCGGCTATTATCTCAATATCGAACGGCTGGTCGGTGTCAGCCTCGGCGCTGATCTGGGGCAGGGGATCATCCGCCAGCTCTATAACGCCCCCGGCACCAGCAACCCGACGTCGCAGCTCTATGCCGACAAATTCTCGACCGATGTCGTCGCGGTGTTCGGCTCGGCGGACTATGAATTCAGCGACCAGTTCAAAGCGGGCCTTGCCCTGCGCTATGATGTCGAGGATCGCAGCGTTTCAAACCGCGTGCCCAACGTCACCGATCCAATCACCGGCGCAAAGATCAACCCCGGCCTGCCGCTGGCGGGCGCCATCCCCGACAAATCGGACAGCTTCAAACAGCTGCAACCGAAAATCACGCTGAGCTACCAGCCTGACGGCCGGACCAACATCTATGCCAACTGGGGTATTGGTTTCAAATCGGGCGGCTTCAACAACACCGGCGCATCGGCCACGATCAATTCCAACTTCAACGTCCCGACAATCGGCGCGAATGTCACGATCAACGATGATTTCCGCAAAGAACGGTCGAGCGCGTTTGAAGTCGGTGTAAAGGGCTCGCTGTTCGACAACCGCGTCACCTTTGACCTCGCGGGCTATCACACCCGCGTCACCGACATGCAGTTTTTCGAATTTTTTGTCGGCAGCTTCGGTCTCCTTCGGGTCGTATCCAACATCGACAAAGTCGATATCATGGGGGCGGAGCTGAACGTCGGGGTGCGGGCGACCGATTGGCTGCGGTTGTTCGGATCGGTCAATGTCACCGACAGCGAGATCAAGGCCAACGCCTCGCGGCCCTACACCGTCGGCAATAAATCCCCATATACGGCGGACTATACGATCAACATCGGCGGCGAGCTGGATGTGCCGGTGTCGACCAATGTCGATTTCGTCGCCCGCGCTGATTACCGCATCACCGGGCCGACCTGGTTCCACACGGTGCAGGCGCAGGAACGTCCGACGATTTTCAGCCAGCTTTTGCCCATCTCGGCGCTCGCGCTGCCCGCAGTGGTCGGCAACGCCAATTATGCGGTGGCCAAGCGCGATAGCTTTGGCGTGCTCAACCTGCGCGCCGGATTTGAGAGCGATAGCCTGCGGCTGACGGTCTTTGCCGACAATGTCCTCGACAAAAAATATATCAACGAAGCGATCCCGGCGATCGAATTTGGCGGCTCGTTCATCTCTCCCGGCGCGCGCGGATGGTGGGGGTAGAGGCCGGGTATAAGTTCTGATTCTGCCCTTGTGTGAAGGACAATGAAGAATGTTAGGGTCAGGATCACCGCGGGTTAGTATAAGTCATCCCCGCGGATGTGGGTACCCGGGGCGGCATAAAATGGCTCTGGGTCCCCGCTTTCGCGGGGATGACCTTAAACCCGCTCGATAATGATCGCCGGGGCCATGCCGCCCGCGGCGCACATCGTCACGAGGCCGCGCTTCAGGTCGCGGCGTTCGAGTTCGTCGAGCATCGTGCCGATCAGGATCGATCCCGTCGCGCCGATGGGATGGCCCAGCGCGCAGGCGCCGCCGTTGACGTTCACCTTGTCACGATCGAGCCGCAGATCGCGGATGAACTTTTCGGCGACGACGGCAAAGGCTTCGTTGATTTCCCACAGGTCGATGTCATCGACCGTCAGCCGGCGCGCGCCAGCACCTTGCGCGCGGCGGGGACCGGAGCGTTGAGCATCAGCGTCGGGCAATCGCCCTCATTGGCAAAGGCGACGACGCGCGCACGCGGTTTCAGGCCATTCTTCTCGGCATAATTTTTTGACGCCAGCAACACCGCCGCAGCGCCATCGACCACACCCGAACTGTTCCCCGCATGATGCACGCCCGTCCAGTTGAGGTCGGGATATTTCATCTGGATGAGCTTGCGAAAGGTCATCCCGCCCAGATCATAATCGGCAATCCCGTCAAAACTGGCCTTGAGCGCGCCAAGCCCTTCTAGCGTGGTTTCGGGCCGCGGAAACTCTTCATGGTCCAGCGCGATGCTGCCGTCTTCGTTCAGCACCGGCACCAGCGATTTGGCGAAACGCCCCTCGGCAATGGCCCGCGCGGCCTTTTGCTGGCTGTCGTAGCCCAGCGCATCGACATCGGCGCGCGTAATGCCCTCGCGGGCGGCAATGGCGTCGCCGCACACGCCCTGATGTGACTGCGGGTGCTTCATCATCAACCGCATATTGCCCGATCCGATTCCCATGGGCTGGATACCCTTTTCGGCCTCTTCGGCGGCCATGATCTGGGTATAGCTCATCATTTCGGTCCCGCCCGCGACGACCAGATCCTCCATCCCCGACATGATTGTTGCGGCGGCGAGGTTCACCGAGGTGATGCCGCCGCCGCAGAAACGGTCGAGCGTCATGCCCGAAGCGCGCGTGTCATAGCCCGCGTCGAGCGCCGCCATGCGGCCCAGATCGCCGCCCTGCTTGCCCTTTTGCGTCGATGTCGACCAGATGACGTCGTTGACTTCGGCGGTGTTGAGGTCGTTGCGTTCTTTAATGGCCTTCAGCACCGTCGCGGCGAGGTGCTGGGGGTGGAGGTGCGACAGCGCGCCCTTGCCCGGCTTCCCAATCCCGCGCGGGTGCGGGCGGCGTCGATGATATAGGCCTCGGGCATGGTTGCTCTCCGTTTCAGTTGTTGATTGCAACCTTGGAGGGGAGTGCAGCGTAATTCAAGGGGGGACGGTGGGGAAGAATATCCGCTGTTCGTCACCCTGAACTTGTTTCCGGGTCCATGGCGCAAGGTCGCATCATCGCGCCATGGATGCCGAAACAAGTTCAGCATGATGATCAGATGGTCCGCAGCCTCAAATCACCCATTCGATATTCTGCAGCGTCGGATCGGCACGCAGCCGGTCGGCGCGTTTGGTGACCATTTGGGCATTGAGCGCGCGGATCGCGTCGCTGCCGGTGGTGGTAAAGGCAAAGGGGAAGATGCCGTGAAGGAAGCAGGCAATGCCGCCGACGATCATCGTCCAGCCAAAGCTCGACGCCGTATGCAGATGCTCCACATAGGTTTCGCCGACATGGGCAGGGTGGTCGGTGAAGGGGTTGGGCATGGTCGATCCTCTGCAGTCTAATGTCTGTTTGCTTTGACCATCATCGTCATGCTGAAACAAACTCAGGGTGACGATCAAAGCCCTTATTCCTAGGGTAGGCTAACGCACCCGAGCCGAAAAATCCTTATCGAAATTGTCCTGAATTGGATAAAACATGGGAAAATTATCTACTTTATGATAAAATTATAGAATGATCATCCTGGACACTATCGATCGCCGCATCCTCACCGCGCTGCAACGCGACGCCACCCTGTCGATCGCCGACCTCGCCGAACGCGTCGGCCTGAGCCAAACGCCCTGCTGGAAACGCATCAAGCGGCTGGAGGGCGCGGGCGTGATCACGGGCCGCGTCGCGCTGCTCGACCGGATGCAGCTGGGCGTCGGCACCACGGTCTTCGTGTCGGTCCGCACCAGCCAGCATGACGAGGATTGGCTGGTGCAATTCGCCGAAGCGATCCGGGCCATTCCGGAAGTCACCGAATTCTACCGCATGAGCGGCGACGTCGACTATCTCCTCAAAATCGTCTGCCGCGATATCGCCGATTATGACCGCATCTATAAAGCCATGATCCGCGCGGCGAAGCTGTCGGATGTGAGCAGTTCGTTCGCGATGGAGCAGATCAAATACACGACCGAGGTGCCGCTCTAATCCACCTCGTCATCCCCGCGACGGCGGCAAATTCCTCCCCATACCCGCTGCGCAGCCACAGTGAGGATTTGTCGCCCAAGCCCTTTTTCCCAGCCCCCACTGGCGCACCTGCGCCGCCTTGGTTACATGGGCCGCCACCAAGCGATTCGACCCCAGAAAGTGGCACCCATGGAAATCCGCACCGGCCTGACCTTTGACGATGTGTTGCTGGTGCCGTGCGAGAGCGAAATCCTGCCCAGTCAGGCGGTGTTGGCCACGCAGGTTTCGCGCGGGATTGCGCTGAACATCCCCATCTTGTCGTCCGCGATGGATACGGTGACAGAGGCCGACATGGCAATATTGATGGCGCAAATCGGCGGCATTGGCGTGCTCCACCGCAACCTCGATATCGAGGTGCAGGCGGCGCAGGTGCGGCAGGTGAAGCGCTTCGAAAGCGGGATGATCGTCAACCCGATCACGGTTCGCCCCGACGCACCGCTGTCAGAGGCCACCGCGCTGATGGCGCAGCACCGCATTTCGGGCATTCCGGTGGTCGAAAATGGCGGGCGACTGTGCGGAATATTGACGCACCGTGACGTGCGCTTTGCCGCCAATCCCGCGCAGCCGGTGCGCGAGTTGATGACCGCCGACAACCTGGCGACCGTGCGCCCCGGTGTTAGTCAGGACGAAGCACGGCGCTTGCTGCACCAGCGCCGCATCGAAAAGCTGCTGGTGGTCGACGATGATTTTCATTGCATCGGCCTGATCACGGTCAAGGACATGGAAAAGGCCGTCAATTATCCCGAAGCCACCAAGGACAGCGGCGGGCGCCTGCGCGTCGCCGCTGCGACCACCACGGGTGATGCCGGGATTGAGCGCACCGAGGCGCTGATTGCGGCCGAATGCGACCTGATCGTCGTCGACACCGCGCACGGCCATAGCAAGATGGTCGCCGCGACCGTCGCACGGATCAAGGCGATGGCCCCGGATGTGCAGGTGCTGGCGGGCAATGTCGCGACCGGCGACGCGACGCGCGCGCTGATCGACGCCGGGGTCGACGGTGTAAAAGTCGGTATCGGTCCCGGCTCGATTTGCACCACACGCGTCGTTCGCGGGCGGTGGGCGTGCC
>JAAUPH010000101.1 GCA_012035435.1 Sphingopyxis sp.
CACCGCGCGCCGGTCCGCGCTGGCGCTGGCCGCCCCCGCCGCCAAAGGCCGACCCGAAAATGGTTTCGAAAAATGTCGCCTATATCGCCGAAATCGCCGCCAGGCCCACCGCCGCCGCCCGCGCCGTTTTGGAACGCGGCCTTGCCATAACGGTCATAGGCCGCCCGTTTCTGGGGGTCTTTCAGGCAATCATATGCCTCGCTGATCGCCTTGAACCGCGCCTCGGCCTTGGCATCTCCCGGATTGCGGTCGGGGTGATATTGCATCGCCAGCTTGCGGTAGGACGCCTTCAGCGTGGCATCGTCGGCGCCGCGCTGAACCTCCAGCAATTCATAATAATCGATGTCGACTGACATACGGCCCAATCCATAAATAGGGAGCGAAGCCCCTATTTAGCCCCTCAGATCTTCGTTCATGGCACCGGCGCGCCGCCTAAATAGGGGCTTCGCTCCCTATTTACGGCGCGCCGGTGCGTGCATTCTTACTTCTTGTCGTCCTCGACTTCGGAGAACTCGGCATCGACGACATCATCGTCGGCCTTGCTGCCTTCATCGGCGGCGGGCGAGGCCGCTGCCGCCTGCTCCTTTTCGTAAATCGCCTGACCCAGCTTCATCGCGACCTGTGCCAGTGCCTGCGACTTTTCGGTCATCGCTGCAGCATCGCCGCCCTCGACCGCGGTCTTGGCTTCGCCCAGTGCAGCTTCGATTTCGCCCTTCAGTGCCGCATCGACCTTGTCGCCATGTTCGGCGAGTTGGCGTTCGGTGGTGTGGATCAGCGATTCGGCGTTGTTCCTTGCCTCGGCAGCTTCGCGGCGAGCCTTGTCCTCTTCGGCGAATTTTTCCGCATCCTTGACCATCGCGTCAATGTCGCTGTCGGACAAGCCGCCCGAGGCCTGGATCTTGATCTGCTGTTCCTTGCCCGTCCCCTTGTCCTTGGCATGGACCGACACAATGCCGTTGGCATCGATGTCGAACGTCACCTCGATCTGCGGCACGCCGCGCGGCGCGGGCGGGATGCCGACCAGATCGAACTGGCCCAGCATCTTGTTGTCCGCCGCCATTTCGCGCTCGCCCTGGAACACGCGGATCGTCACCGCCGACTGATTGTCGTCAGCGGTCGAATAGACCTGCGACTTTTTGGTCGGGATCGTCGTGTTGCGGTCAATCATGCGGGTGAACACGCCGCCCAGCGTTTCAATGCCCAGCGAAAGCGGGGTCACGTCAAGCAGCAGCACGTCCTTCACATCGCCCTGCAGCACCCCTGCCTGAATTGCCGCGCCAATGGCGACAACCTCGTCTGGGTTCACACCGGTGTGCGGTTCCTTGCCAAAGAAATCCTTCACGACTTCGCGCACGCGCGGCATGCGGGTCATCCCGCCGACCAGCACGACCTCGTCAATGTCCTTGGTCGAAACGCCCGCATCCTTGATCGCCTTGCGGCACGGCTCAAGCGTGCGCTGAACCAGTTCTTCGACGAGCTTTTCAAGGTCGGCACGGGACAGACTCTTCACCAGATGCTTGGGTCCGGTCGCGTCAGCGGTGATGAAAGGCAGGTTGATTTCGGTCGTCGCCGCCGACGACAGCTCAATCTTCGCCTTTTCGGCGGTCTTCCTTCAGGCGCTGGAGAGCGAGCTTGTCGCCGCGCAGGTCAATGCCTTCGTCCTTCTTGAACCCATCGGCCAGAAACTCGACCAGCTTGGAATCGAAATCTTCACCGCCGAGGAAGGTGTCGCCATTGGTCGACTTCACTTCAAACACGCCGTCGCCAACTTCCAGGATCGAAATGTCAAAGGTGCCGCCGCCAAGGTCATAGACCGCGATGGTCTTATTGTCCTGCTTGTCGAGGCCATAGGCCAGCGCCGCCGCGGTCGGCTCGTTGATGATGCGCAGCACTTCAAGGCCCGCGATCTTGCCCGCATCTTTCGTGGCCTGACGCTGGGCGTCGTTGAAATAGGCCGGAACGGTGATGACGGCTTGCGTGACGGTTTCGCCCAAACAGCTTTCGGCGGTTTCCTTCATCTTTTGCAGGATGAAAGCGCTGATCTGCGAGGGCGAATATTCTTCGCTGCCGGCCTTGACCCACGCGTCGCCGTTCGCGCCCTTCGCGATGTTATACGGGACAAGCTCCATGTCCTTCTTGGTCATGGGATCGTCGAAGCGCCGACCGATCAGCCGCTTGACTGCATAAACGGTATTTTCCGGATTGGTCACCGCCTGCCGCTTGGCAGGCTGGCCGATCAGCCGTTCGCCATCCTTGGCAAAGGCGACGATCGAAGGGGTGGTGCGCGTCCCTTCGGCATTTTCGATAACTTTCGGCTTTCCGCCTTCCATCACGGCAACACAGCTGTTGGTGGTGCCCAGATCGATACCAATTACTTTGGCCATCTTGTCATTCCATCCTTGCAATTTTGTCGCGGCGCCCGGCAGGCGGCACACCGCTTTCCCCACATGATGGGGGCGATATAGGTGGACTTTGACGTCGGACAAGGGCTGCGGCTTGGCAGGTTGCGCCCGACGCCCTATCTGGCGTTGCAGGATGCAACGCGAGCCTTAAGGACGTCTCATGATCAAAGCTCTTCCTCTTGCGATTACGGCCGCGGCTGCGCTGACGCTCGGCGCTTGCGACATGGTGCTGGCAATCGTCAGCTGTTGCGCGTCGCAAGCGGCCATATCGTGCTGCCCGCAACCCCCGACCGCCCAGCAGCGGGCTATTTCACCGTAGAGGGCGGCGATGCGCCGGTCGATTTGGTGGCGGTGACCGCCGACCTCGCCCAGCGCGTCGAGATGCATGAAACCGTACGCGAACAGGGCATGACGAGCATGCGCGAGCTGATGCGTGCGCCCGTTCCCGTACAGGGCAAGCTGGAGTTCAAACCCGGCGCCAACCATCTGATGATTTGGAACATCAACGGCGCGGCGGTGCGCGCGGGGCGCTTGCCGATGGTCTTCATCTTTTCGAACAACACCCGCATTGTCTTCGACCTCAAAATCAGGACGCCCGAGGCCGCAGGCAAATCAGGCGGCGATGAGCATAAGGGGCATTGACGCATCCCATGGCCGTTGACCGGCCCCTGACGCCGGGTGAAATTGCGCTCGCGCGCAGCGTCTTTGGCGACGCCATCGACTATGCCACGGTCCGCATCCGCACGCGCAAATGGGCGTTTTTCCAGCCGCGCCGGATCGTCATGGCGCCAATGGGGCATTTGCATTTTCACCCCGATGGCGGGCTGTACTGTGACGATTTCTCCTGCCCACCCAGCGATGATCGTGATGACGTCCGCCGCGCGAAGGGGCTGTTCCTTCACGAACTGACGCATGTGTGGCAGGCGCAGACGCGCGGCCGCTGGTACCTGGTGCTGATGCGCCATCCTTTTGCGCGCTACCATTATGCGCTGATCCCCGGCTGGCCGCTGGCGCGCTATGGGCTGGAGCAGCAAGCCGAAATTGTGCGACATTATTGGTTGCTCACCCAAGGGGTCATCGTGGCAGGCGCGCCGAGCGTAGAGGCCTATTGGGCGGTGCTGCCCTTTCGCCCCGACAAGGGTTAGGCGGCGGAGGCAATTTAGGTGCTGGCCAAAGACCCCATGTTCATTCTATGTTCGCGGGCATGATGCTGACCGATATCGCGCTACTTCTCGTTGCACTTGCTCTTGGCGGCCTTGTCGGCTGGCTGTGGGCGGGGCGACAATCCACGGCGCTGGCAGCGGCGCGCGATGCATTGATCAGCGAGCGTGACGCGCTTGGCGAGAGGTTCAAGGCAGCGATCGTCGATCTGGAAAGCGAAGCGCGGACGCGGCAATCGGCCGAGCTCCGGCTCGCCACGATCGAGGCGGAACGCAGCGCTCGCGAAGCGGCAATGGGCGAGCAGATTGCTCAGCTCAGGGACGCACAGGCCGCGCTGACCGCACAATTCCGCGAGGTTGGGCAGACGATGCTCGATACCGCGCAAAAACTTTCCTTGAGCGGGCCGAGGCGCGGTTCAAGGAAAGCGAAACCAGCGCGGGGCACAATCTGAAAGCGCTGCTAACCCCGGTCCATGACCGGCTCGCCCGCTATGAAGAGGGCGTCGCCAAGATCGAGGCCGAGCGGCGCGAGCCTATGGCAATTTGTCCGGTCTCATCGACGCGATGCGGCTGGGGCAGGAAGAGGTGAAAACCGTGACCGCCAGCCTCAACAACGCGCTGCGCAATGCGCCCAAGGCGCGGGGGCGCTGGGGCGAACAACAGCTGCGCAATGTGCTCGAAAGCTGTGGGCTTGCCGAATATGTCGACTTCATCACGGAAGTCAGCCTTGCAACCGACGACGGGCGGCTGCGCCCCGATGCCGTGATCAATGTGCCCGGCGGGCAGAAATTGGTGGTCGATGCCAAAGTGTCGCTGAACGCCTATCAGGATGCGGTCAGCGCGACCGACGAGGGCGAACGCATGCGCCAGTTTGCGGCGCATGCTGCGGCGATGAAGGCGCATGTGACCTTGCTCGGAGCAAAGGCCTATCAGGACCAGTTTGATGATGCGCCTGATTATGTGATCCTGTTCGTCCCCGGTGAACATTTCCTCGCCGCCGCGCTCGAAACCGAGCCGGGACTGTGGGAATATGGCTTTAATCGCCGTGTGCTGCTCGCAACCCCGACCAACCTTGTCGCGATCGCGCGCACGGTCGCGGGGGTGTGGCGGCAGGAGAAGGTGGCGGGCCAGGCGCGCGAAATCGCCGCCATGGGTAAAGAGCTCTATGCCCGCATGGCGACAATGGCGGCGCATATCGTCCGGCTCGGCAAGAATCTGGATCAGGCGACGGGCGCCTATAACCAGTTTATCGGCAGCTTTGAATCGCAGGTGCTGTCCCAGGCGCGGCGATTTGAAGCGCTCGATGTCGATACCGCGGGCAAGGATATGCCAGACCTGCCGCCGGCCGAGGCGGTGGTGCGCCCGCTCACCAAGCTGGCCGTGGGGGACAATGTGCGGTTGCCGGGAACGAGCGAATAGCGATTTTCCCCGCCATGGAAGCCTTCCTCGCCTCAACCCTGCTCGTCACGCTGGCGGAAATTGGGGATAAGACCCAGCTGCTTGCGATTGTGCTGGCGGCGCAGTTTAATCGCCCTTTGCTGATTATCGCAGGCATTGCCGCGGCGACGCTCGCCAATCATGCGTTGGCGGCGTGGGTGGGAACGCTGGCGGCGGGGTGGCTTGATGGGCCGGAGTTTCGGCTGGCGCTTGCCGCTGGCTTCGTTGTGATGGCGGCATGGACGCTGATCCCCGACAAGCTGGATGACGATGACGCGCCAGAGACGAGTGTACGCGGCGCATTTCTGACCACGCTGATCGCCTTCTTCCTGGTCGAAATGGGAGACAAGACACAGATCGCGACGGTCGCACTCGGCGCGCAATATCAGCAACTGCTGTGGGTGACGGCGGGAACGACGCTGGGCATGCTGATCGCCAATGTGCCTGCAGTGCTGCTGGGGCAGGCGCTGGTAAAGCGTGTTCCGCTGGCGACAATGCGGCGGGTGGCTGCGGGGCTGTTTTTACTTACCGGGCTGTGGTTTGGGGCCGATGCGCTGGGGTGGGTGCCATAACCCCCCCGTTTGTGCTGAGCTTGTCGAAGCACCGTACTTCCCTTTTCAACATGCAGAAGAAAGACAGCCCCCTTCGACTGCCTGCAAGGCAGGCGCTCTGGACAGGCTTCGACAAGCTCAGGGCGGACGGGGAGGGGGATAGCGGGTTCGCTAACCCCGCCGCTGGTTCAGCACCTCATAGGCCATCACTGCGGCTGCCACCGCCGCGTTCAGGCTGTCGGCCTTGCCCAGCATCGGCATTTTCACGCGCACATCCGCGGCGGCGGCATAATCGGCAGGCAACCCCTGCGACTCATTGCCGATCAGGATAAACGTCGGCGCGGTATAGCGCACCGCCTGATAATCCTCCGCTGCCTCAAGATGCGTTGCCACCAGTTGGCCGGGTTCGCTGCGCAGCCAGGGCAGAAATTCGTCCCACGAAGCCTGCACCAGCGCTTGGGTAAAAATCGCGCCCATGCTCGCGCGCACCGCCTCCACGCTATAGGGGTCGGTGCATTCATCGATCAGAATCAACCCGCCTGCGCCCACTGCATCGCCGGTGCGCAGCATCGTGCCCAGATTGCCGGGATCGCGAAGCCGTTCGGCGACCAGCCAGATCGGCGCGACATTGCGGTCGATATCGGCAAGCGCGCGGCGCGGCTCGTCGTAAATGCCGACGACCGTTTGCGGATTATCTTTACCCGACAATTTGGCGAGCACGGCCTCGCTCGTTGTGACCACCTCGCCCCCCGCTGCGAGTGTTGCCGTCACCAGTCCCGCCGCCACTGGATGCGCCTCGCTCGCGGCGGTCAGGAACAGCCAGCGGGGCAGCACGCCCGCCTCGCGGGGCTTCGGTGGCAATGCGCAAACCCTCCGCCAGAAACAGCCCCTCGGCACGCCGATGACGCTTTTCGCGGAGCAGTCGGAGTCGCTTGACCAGCGGATTGCTCAAACTGTCTATGGTGCTGCGGCGACCAGTGGGCGTCACGACGCGCTCAATCCTCGCCAAAGCTGTCCTTGACCAGCCCCACCAGCTTGCGCAGCGCGTCGTCCGCGCCAGCACCGCTGGTGTGGATGGTGATGCTGTCGCCCTTGGCCGCGCCCAACATCATGAGCCCCATGATCGACGTGCCATTGACCCGCGATCCCGATTTCTCGACCTCGACCGCGACGCCCTCCGGCAGGCGGCTGACAAAGGTGACGAATTTGGCGCTGGCGCGGGCATGCAGGCCGCGCTGGTTGGTAATTTCGACCGTTTCGGACAATTGGTTCACGACGATGCGCCGAGCAGTTCCGAGGCGACCGAGATATATTTTTGCCCCGCCTCGCGCGCCGCGCGCACTGCGTCCTGCACCGACATCGTCTTGCGCGCGCTTTCGAGCCGAATGAGCATCGGCAGGTTGATGCCGGCAATCACTTCAAACCGCCCGCTGTCCATCAGGCTGATCGCCAAATTGGATGGCGTCCCGCCGAACAGGTCGGTGAGGATGATGACCCCGCGCCCGCCATCGACCTGTTTGATTGCCGCCGCAATCTCGCTGCGGCGGGCCTCCATATTGTCATTGGGGCCGATGCAGACGGTTGCAATGGCGCGTTGAACGCCGACGACATGCTCCATCGCCGTCACAAATTCCTCGGCCAGTCGTCCGTGGGTGACCAGCACGAGGCCCAGCAGCGGCAATGCTTTTGTATCAGGCATATTCAGTTTTTCTCATCGCGCGGTTTGGCGCCCGGTGGGGGTGCGCCCTCAAGCCCATCTTGCGGGGCGGAGTCAAGATTGCGGTGTGTCAATATGGGATTGTGGCCATTTGCGCGCAACGTCCCGGCAACCCGCTCGGCGACATGCACCGACCGGTGCCGCCCGCCGGTGCAGCCAATCGCGATGCTGATCTGGCTTTTGCCCTCCTCGGCATAGCGTGGGAGGAGCGTCAGCAGCAGCGACTCGATCTGACCAACGACGGTTTCATAAAAAGGATCAGCGGCAACATAAGCCGCGACATCAGCGTCGAGCCCGGTCTTGGGTTTAAGCGCGGGCACCCAATGCGGGTTCTGCAAAAAGCGCATGTCGAACACCAGATCGGCGTTGCGCGGCAGACCGCGGGCAAAACCAAAACTGGTGATGGTCAGCACCGGCTCACTGATCGCGCCGATTGAAAAGCGGCGGCGGATCTCGTGCTGCAAATCGTTCGAGCTATAATTGGTTGTATCGACGACATGCTCGGCCCAGCGGCGCAGCGGTTCGAGCATTTCTCGCTCGCGAGCAATGCCGTCGGCGACCGGGCGATCATCGGCCAGCGGGTGACGGCGGCGATTCTCCGAAAACGGCGTTCGAGTTCGGCGCCCGCGCAGTCGAGGAAGCAGCACCGCGACATCGCGGCCCAGGTC
>JAAUPH010000102.1 GCA_012035435.1 Sphingopyxis sp.
CCCGCCCCCGCCGTCAAACGCCGTGACTTTGCCTGCTGGTCCGAAGGGCAGTTGGATTGCCCTTCATCGACCGCTGGTGAAGTCCGATGACCCGCAGCGGACGGCTCTTCTTGAGGGGGGAACTGTGGCCTATACGCTCGACATTGACGGCGATGGAAAAGTGACGGCCTGCGCAGTCATGAGCCTCACGACCGTCGCAGCGGTGGCCGATGCGGCCTGCCGCCATCTGGCCTCGGTCACAATGACGCCCGCGCGCAACATCGACGATCAACCGACGCCATCGCACTACAAAGGTGAACTGGCTTGGCGGGAGGCTGGGCCTACCGTAAACGCCCCGCCTCCTGCGGCCAACCGCTTCAAGCCTGGCCAGGTGCAAATCAATTTCACTTTGGGTGCAGATGGCATGATGGCGAACTGCAAAGTGGCTGTGACCGACAACAATCCCTTTGGCGCGACCGATAACGGTCCATGCAATGACCGGCGCCGCACCGAACCGTTTCTCGACGCGCAGGGCAAGCCGGTCGCGCGCGATGTGACGGTGACGTTCGCTATCGACGTGAAGGACGCGGCTGACCCGGACGGTCCGGAAACACCGGCCGAATGAACGGCGCGGTCCAGGCAGTCTATTTTCGGCCCGTACACATGCGCTGGTAAGCTTTTGGTGCTAGGGTCAGGACCTGTTAAATGCGCGTTCGAGGTTTGAGGCCATTTTGCTCAGGGCTAGGAGGAAAGCCGAAGGGATATGAGGATATCGCAAGGCTTTCCGACGCCGCCATGGGCAAAATGGGTCAAATCCGAAGGACGTCAAAATGGCTTCGATCTCGCAGCGAAATGTCCTTGCAGGTAGATAAACTACCTGACTGCGGGCATTTCCCTCCGATATCTTCGCCATTTTGACGCCTCGAACGTGCATTTAATAGGTCCTGACCCTAAAGCTGGACGTGCGCCGCCAACATCACTATGTGCGGCGACGTGCAGCGATGCGCCGGATGGATAAATTGCGACCTTGAAACTGCTGCTGACCCTGCTTGTGCTTCTCACCGGATTTTCCGGGGTGGATGCGGCGCGTGCTGCGCCGGTTACGCCGGCAGCCTTTGGCACGGCGCTGGCGCTCGCCGAAGTTGCCAGCGATGTGCAGGCTGCCCGGCATATCCATCGCCCGCAGCAATGTGCGCAGGTGCGTTTCATTGGCGATGTTGCTGGCTCCGATTTTCGCGCGATCGATACCGCGCTGGTCCAGCCCGGCCTGACGCCTCGGGGGATGCGCGCGCGCGAATAGCGTGCTTGCGGGCGGCTGGCTGCCCGCGTTTCAACACCCATCCCGTCGCCGCGGTGGCGCCCTGCCCGGGCCCGCGCGACGAGCCATTCAGCCCTATCTCATTCAGGTGACTCTCCATGCTCGGTACCATTGTCAAATCCATCTTCGGTTCGTCGAACGACCGCTATGTCGCGTCGATCCGCAAGATCGTCGATCAGATCAACGCTTTCGAGCCCACCATCGCGGCGATGACCGACGATGAACTGAGCGGCCAGACCGCTGTTTTTCGGGAAAAGCTGGCGAATGGCGCGGCGCTCGACGCGCTCCTGCCCGAAGCCTTTGCCACGGTGCGCGAAGCGTCGCAGCGCACGCTGGGCCTGCGCCATTTTGATGTGCAGATGATCGGCGGTATTGTGCTGCACCGCGGCGAGATTTCGGAAATGGCGACGGGCGAAGGCAAAACGCTGATGGCGACGCTTGCGGCCTATTTGAACGCGCTGGAGGGCAAGGGCGTCCATGTCGTAACCGTCAACGATTATCTTGCCCGCCGCGACGCGGAATGGATGGGTCAGGTCTACATCTATCTGGGCCTGACCACCGGCGTGATCGTGCCGAACCTGAATGAGCAGGAGCGGCGCGCGGCATACGGGTGCGACATCACCTATGCGACCAATAACGAGCTGGGTTTTGACTATCTGCGCGACAATATGAAATATACGCGCGCCGACATGGTCCACCGACCATTTAATTTCGGCATCGTCGACGAAGTGGATTCGATTCTGATCGATGAAGCGCGCACCCCGCTGATCATCTCTGGCCCCACCGATGACAAATCAGAGCTCTATGTCCGCGTCAACGCGGTCGTGCTCCAGCTCGCCGAAACCGACTATGAAAAGGATGAAAAGTCCAAGGCGGTCTCGCTTACCGAAGAGGGAACAGAGAATGTCGAGCGTTTGCTCGAAACTGCGGGCCTGCTGCACGGCGCGAACCTTTATGATATTGAGAACACGCAGGTCGTGCACCATGTCAACCAGTCGCTGAAAGCGAACATCATGTTCCGCCGCGATACCGACTATATCGTCAAAGACGGCAAGGTCGTCATCATCGACGAATTTACCGGGCGGATGATGGACGGGCGCCGCTGGTCCGACGGTCTGCACCAGGCGGTCGAGGCCAAGGAAGGCGTCCAGATCGAGCCCGAAAACCAGACGCTCGCGTCGATCACGTTTCAGAATTATTTCCGCATGTATCCCAAATTGTCGGGGATGACCGGGACGGCCGCGACCGAAGCGCCGGAATTTTTCGACATTTATAAAATGAACGTCGTGTCCATCCCGACCAACCGCCCGATCACCCGCCGCGATGAAGAGGATGAGTTTTACAAAAACATCACCGACAAATTCGGCGCCATCGCGCGCACCATCCGCGAGGCGAGCGAAGCGGGGCAGCCGGTGCTGGTCGGCACCGTGTCGATCGAAAAATCCGAACTGCTGTCGTCCTTCCTGGAAAAGGAAGGCGTGGAGCATGAGGTGCTGAACGCCCGTTTCCATGAGCGCGAGGCGCATATCGTGGCGCAGGCGGGCCGTGCGGGCGCCGTCACCATCGCCACCAACATGGCGGGCCGCGGCACCGACATCAAACTGGGCGGTAACGAAGAATTCCGGATCGAGGCGGAACTGGCGGACATGCCCGAAGGGCCGGAACGCGACGCCGCGATCGCGCGCATCCGCGCCGAGGTCGCCGAAGAAGGTGCGAAGGTAAAGGCGGCAGGCGGGCTGTTCGTGCTCGCGACCGAACGCCATGAAGCCGCCGCATCGATAACCAGCTGCGCGGCCGTTCGGGGCGTCAGGGCGATCCGGGGCGCAGCAAATTCTACCTGTGCCTCGACGATGATCTGATGCGTATTTTCGGGCCCGACACCGCCTTTGCCAAGATTATGAACAAGAATTTGGAGGATGGCGAGGCGATCGGATCGAAGTGGTTGTCGAAAGCCATCGAAACCGCGCAGCGCAAGGTTGAAGCGCGCAACTACGACATCCGCAAACAGGTTGTTGAGTATGACAATGTCATGAACGACCAGCGCAAGGTCATTTACGAACAGCGTGCCGAAATCATGGACAGCGAAAGCGTCGATGATGTGATGACCGACATGCGCGCCGAAACGGTGAATGCGCTCGTCGGTGATGCCTGCCCTCCGGGCAGCTACCCCGAACAATGGGATGTCGTCGGCCTGAAAGACCGCGTCGCCAATGTGCTCGATCAGGTCGTGCCGGTCGAGGATTGGGTGAAGGAAGATGCGGTCGAACCCGAAATCTTTGCCGAACGCATCCAGGCACTCGCCGATCAGGCGGTGGCGGAGAAGCAAGGCGCGGTGGATATCGAAACCTGGCGCTCGATCGAAAAATCGGTACTGCTGCGCACGCTCGACCATCATTGGAAAGAACATCTCTCAACGCTTGATGCGCTGCGTCAGGTCGTGTTCCTGCGCGCCTATGCCCAGAAACAGCCGATCAACGAGTATAAGCAAGAGGCGTTTGCGCTCTTCGAGCGCATGCTGACCAACATCCGCGAGGATGTGACACGCACGGTGGCGACGCTGCAATTGCGGCTTGAAGAACCCGATCCAATGCCGCTGCCCGACCTGCCCGATTTCTTGACCACGCACATCGACCCCTTCACTGGCGACGATAACAGCGCGGACATCGACGGCGGTTCGGCGGGCGTCATCGCGGACACGCTGCCGCCGCTGCAAAGCATCCGGCCAGCGCTGCCCGAAGGCGTGGTCGCGGGCGACAATCCCTATGCCAATATGGACATCAGCCGCAACGCGCCGTGCCCGTGCGGGTCGGGGCGGAAGTATAAGCACTGCCACGGGGCAATTTGAGGGCGGTGCGAGGAGGGCATAATTAGCGACAGTCCCTATTTTTCAGGCACCGCCGGTGCCAGATTTTGCGATCAGCGCGGAAAATTAGGGACTGTCCCTAATTATTCGGGCGCAGAGCTGCGGACATAGCGATGACCCTCCTCGCCGCCCTCTTCGCGTTCACCGCCGCGCTCTATGCCAGCGTCGGCTTCGGCGGGGGATCGACCTATACCGCGCTCCTGATCCTGTTCGGAACCCCACTGGCGCTGGTCCCGGCGATCAGTCTGGCGTGCAATATCATCGTGGTCAGCGGTGGGACGCTGCGTTTTGCGCGTGCAGGCGCAGTGCCATGGGCCGGGGCGCTGCCGCTGGTCGCCATCGCGGCCCCGCTCGCGTTTCTGGGCGGGCTGACACCGGTTAAAGAAGGGCTGCTGGTGTGGCTGCTCGGCGGATCCTTGCTCGCCTCGGCCTTGCTGCTCCTGATCCAGCCGCAAAGGGCGCGTGCCATCGTGCTGCCAAAGCCGCTTCTCTACCCGCTCGCCGGAGCCTTGGGTCTGCTCGCGGGCATCGTCGGCATCGGCGGCGGCATCTTTCTTGCCCCCATCCTCCACCTGATCCGCTGGGCCGACGCGCGCAATGTGGCGGCGACCGCGAGCCTGTTCATCCTGGTCAACAGCCTGTTCGGTCTCGCCGGACAATTGGTGAAGGGGCAGGGCAGTACGCTCTTGGACACAGTTGCGGCGCACTGGCCCTTGCTTGTCGCCGCGCTGGTCGGCGGCGCGATCGGCAGCCATGTCGCGGTGCGGCTGGCCGAGCCAGCGTTGCTGCGGCGCTTGACGGCGCTGCTGGTTGGGTTCGTCGCGCTGCGGTTGCTGACAGGGTGGTAGTGGCCGCGGAGGTTGTGCCAATCTCACGCAAACCCGAACATGATGACCGTCTACGTCAAGTTTTGGTCGAGTGACAGGCAACCTCCCGCCACTGAAAGCTGACGTTCCTTCATCGTCACCCCGGGCTCGACCCGGGGTCCCGCTCCTTGAGCCGAGCGACGGGGTGAGCAATGTCTGAAATCGCCGAATAGGCATCCGAAACCAGACATTCCGCGCCCCCCCCCCCCCAACATACCCGCCGCTGGGAAATTGACCCCGGCGGACTATCGCGAGTGCTTCCCTCATTCGCAGGGACACGGCCGCCGCCGCCCTCAACGCGCCTCAATCATTGAGCGTTCAGCTTTTTCCCGCTAGGGACCGCGCTCGCAGCAGGGCGCGTATTTTGATTCAGGACGATTTGATGATGGCTTTTGGTTCGCGGACAATGGTTTTTTCCGCTCTTGCGCTGGCCTTTGCATCGCCCGCTGTGGCGCAGGATGCGGCTCCGGCCCCGGAAGCGCCGGTGGTGGCGACCCCCGCCCCCGCAGCTCCTGCCGCTCCCGCAATGACGCCTGAACAATTTATGGGCGTGCCCGAACATATGCTCCACCTCGACCTGTCGACCGGTGGCCGCGTGACCATTCAGTTGTTCCCGCATGTCGCGCCCGCGCATGTGGAGCGAGTAAAGCAACTGGCGCGCGCCGGTTTCTATGATGGGCACAAATTCCACCGCGTCATCGACGGTTTCATGGCGCAGACCGGGGATCCGACCGCGACCGGCACAGGTGCGTCGCAGCTGCCCGATCTGACCGCCGAATTTAACCCCACGCCGCATTTGCGCGGCACCGTGTCGATGGCGCGCGCGCAGGATCCGAACAGCGCGAACAGCCAGTTCTTCATCATGTTCCTGCCGCGCTTCAGTCTCGATCGCAACTATACCGCGTTCGGCCGGGTCGTGTCGGGCATGCAACATGTCGACGCCATCCAGCGCGGCGAGCCGCCTGCGGTGATGTCGCGCATGGTCCAAGTGTCGGTTGCTGCGGACAACAAATCGATGCCGCCCGCGAGCATGTTGGTGGAGGCGGCCGCGCCGGTGCCTTCGGTGGCGGAATTAAACGCGCCGGTTCCTACGCCCTGATGAACATATTCCGGCTGCCCTGAGTGTGCCGAAGGGCTGTCCTTTTTTTCGACCGCATGACGAAGGAAGAACGGTGCTTCGACACGCTCAGCACAGACGGGGTAAGAGGATAGGGGCGGCGTAATGCGCGTCGACAGTTTCGATTTCCACCTTCCCCCCGAACGCATTGCGCTGCGCCCAGCACGTCCACGCGATGCGGCGCGGATGTTGCGGGTTCAGGGCGGGGCGCTGGCTGATCATGGCGTGCGCGATTTGCCGGGCCTGCTGCGCGCGGGCGACTGTCTGGTATTCAACGATACCCGCGTGATCCCCGCGCAGCTGGAGGGCGTGCGCCGTACCTTCAAGGGCGGGGAGGCGCGGATTGGCGTGACGTTGCACAAACGGCTTGACCTCCGCCGGTGGCAGGCGTTCATCCGCAATGCCAAGCGGCTGGTTCCCGGGGACCGCATCGAATTTGCGAATGATGTGTCGGCGCTGGCGCAGGAACGGCTCCCCGACGGCAGTTTCCGCCTGCGTTTCGATGGCGGCGAGCCGGTGGAGGTGCTGCTGGGCCGCGCCGGGCAAATGCCGCTCCCCCCCTATATCGCGGGCAAGCGGCCGACCGATGATGCCGACCGCAGCGATTATCAAACGATGTTTGCGGATAAGGATGGCGCGGTTGCCGCCCCGACCGCGTCGCTGCACTTCACGCCCGAACTGGTGGCGGCCATCGACGCGGCGGGGATCGGACGCGAAACGCTGACGCTCCATGTCGGCGCGGGGACGTTCCTGCCGGTCAAGGCTGACGATACCGACGATCATGTGATGCACGCCGAGTGGGGACATATTGATGCCGCAACCGCCGACCGGCTCAACGCGGTGCGCGAGCGGGGCGGGCGCATCATCGCGGTCGGCACCACCGTGCTGCGGCTGCTGGAGACACTGCGCGAAGATGGCGTACTGCATCGGCATCCCACAGACCGAGGCTATCGCCTGACCCCGCGCGTGCAGGAACTTGCAAGCGGCTATACCGAACGCTCCTGGCTCATCGACGCCGCGCGCGACGCCGTCACCGGCCTGATCAAGGACGCCGGGGGAAAGGTCACCGGGTCGGTCTCCCACGGGCTCCCATGGCACCGAGCTGCCAGTTGCCTCGGCCAACCGGTCGCGACACGGCGTGCTCGAGCGAGGCGGAGTCATCGGGGGATCGTCGGCGGGAGCGACGATCCAAGGAGAGTACCTGGTTCGCGGCAACCCGCTCGGCAACTGGGGGGTGACCGGCAACCGCCTCTACCGCAACACCGGCAACGGCACCTTTGGCCTCCCCATTTCCAGTTCAGGTAGTATTGTTTGGATCGGCGATCTCGCGACGGCCGACTTCAATGGCGATGGAAACGTGGACGCGGGAGACTACGTGGTGTGGCGCAAGGGTGTGAGCCCGTTCCCGAACTCGGAGTCGGATTACAACCTCTGGCACTCGCAGTTCGGGCAGGCGATCCAGTCGCAACTGTTCTCCAAGGTGGTGTCCGGGGTCTATGACATTCCGGCCCTGCTGCTGACCGTAAAGGGCGTCTATACCAACACCGCACCGGTCGACGCCTATCGGGGCGCCGGACGGCCGGAAGCCACCTATGTCGTCGAGCGCATCGTCGGGTTACTTCGGCGCGCAGGCTCGGCCAGGATCGCCGTAGTCCCAGGGTGGATCGGCGTAGATGACCCGGAACTTCCCCTCGGGCAGCGGGGGCCGCGGCGCGACCGCCTTTCGGTGCTGC
>JAAUPH010000103.1 GCA_012035435.1 Sphingopyxis sp.
GCTTCTGCTGCGCCTGCCGCCGCTGTACCTCCTGCTGCCGCGCCTGCGGCCGCCGCTGCCAATTAAGAGGCCATGACAATGACCGATGTAGCCGCCACCGCGCCATCCAACTTCCACGCCGCCGATGCCCATGGCCATCATGATCATGATGAAAAACCGGGCTTTTTCGTACGCTGGTTCATGTCGACCAACCATAAGGATATCGGTACGCTCTATCTGATCCTGGCGATTGTTGCCGGGATCGTAGGCGGAATTATTTCCGGCATGATGCGCTGGGAATTGGCCGAGCCAGGCATCCAGTATCTGCCGGGTTGGGCATCGATGCTGGGCGGGGCAGAGACCGACACTGCGGGCAAGCATTTGTGGAACGTGCTGATCACGGCCCACGGACTGATCATGGTGTTCTTCATGGTCATGCCCGCGCTGATTGGTGGGTTCGGTAACTGGTTCGTGCCGCTGATGATCGGCGCGCCGGACATGGCGTTCCCGCGCATGAACAATGTCAGCTTCTGGTTGACGGCAGTCGCTTTCATGATGCTGGTGGGGTCGAGTTTCGTTCCCGGCGGTGCAGGCGGCAATGGCGCGGGGACAGGCTGGACCGTTTACGCGCCGCTGTCGACCAGTGGGTCGCCGGGGCCGGCAGTCGATATGGCGATTTTCTCGCTCCATCTGGCGGGCGCTGGGTCAATTTTGGGCGCGGTGAATTTCATCACGACCATTTTCAACATGCGCGCACCGGGCATGACGCTGCACAAGATGCCGCTGTTCGTGTGGTCGGTGCTTGTCACCGCCTTCCTGCTGTTGCTGGCGTTGCCGGTCCTCGCCGCCGCAATCACGATGTTGCTGACCGACCGCAATTTCGGCACGACCTTCTTTGATGCAGCGGGCGGCGGCGATCCGGTGCTGTATCAGCATCTCTTCTGGTTCTTCGGCCACCCCGAAGTCTATATCATGATCTTGCCGGGCTTTGGCCTGATCAGCCAGATCGTCTCGACCTTCAGCCGCAAGCCGGTGTTCGGATATCTCGGTATGGCCTATGCCATGGTCGCGATTGGCGTGGTCGGCTTTGTCGTGTGGGCGCACCATATGTTCACGGTGGGGATGAGCGTGAACCTGAAAATGTATTTCACCGCCGCGACGATGGTCATCGCCGTGCCGACGGGGATCAAGATTTTCAGCTGGATCGCCACCATGTGGGGCGGTTCGCTGAGCTTTAAGACGCCGATGGTGTGGGCGCTGGGGTTCATCTTCATGTTTACCGTCGGCGGTGTGACCGGCGTTGTGCTCGCCAATGGCGGGATCGATACCAATTTGCACGACACTTATTACGTCGTGGCGCATTTCCACTATGTGTTGTCGCTGGGTGCGGTCTTCTCACTGTTCGCTGGCTTTTATTACTGGTTCCCGAAAATGTCGGGGCGGATGTACAGCGAAGCGCTGGGGCAGCTCCACTTCTGGACCTTCTTCATCGGCGTAAACGTGCTGTTCTTCCCGATGCATTTCCTGGGTCAGCAGGGCATGCCGCGTCGCTATCCTGACTATCCGGAGGCCTTTGCCTATTGGAACAAGATCGCGACCGAATATGGCTATACGCTGATGGCCGTGGGCGTGCTGATCTTCTTCGTGAACATCGCTTATGCCTTTATCGCTGGTCGCAAGGCTGCCGATAATCCGTGGGGTGAAGGCGCAACGACGCTGGAATGGACGCTGTCCAGCCCGCCGCCGTTCCACCAGTTCAACACCCTGCCCAAGATTGCTTGATAATCGCTTTAGCCCCCGCCCGGTGATGATTGCCGGGCGGGGCGAAGTGTTGGAATTGCCATGGCGCATAGCCTGACCTCTCCTATAACCCCGGCGATGCCGGCGGATTGGCGCGACTTGTTCGCGCTGACCAAGCCGCGCGTCATGTCGCTGGTGGTGTTCACTGCGCTATGCGGGCTGCTGGCAGCGCCCGGAGCGGTTGACCCGGTGCTGGGCTTTGCCTCGGTGCTGGCGATTGCGCTCGGGGCGGGGGCATCGGGCGCGCTCAACCAATGGTATGAGGCCGATATCGATGCGGTGATGAAGCGGACGGCCAAGCGCCCGCTGCCCGCAGGGCGGATGGAGCGGCAGACCGCGCTGCATTTTGGCGTCGGTCTTGCGGCCTTCTCGCTGCTGCTGATGTATATGGCGAGCAATTGGCTGGCGACGGCCATTCTCGCCATTGCCATATTGTTCTACATATTGGTCTACACCGCGTGGCTAAAGCCGCGTACGCCGCAGAATATTGTCATCGGTGGTGCTGCCGGGGCTTTCCCGCCACTGATCGGCTGGGTTGCGGTGACGGGTGAACTGGCGACATTGCCGGCGCTGCTGTTTCTGCTAATCTTTTTGTGGACGCCGCCGCATTTCTGGGCGCTCGCGCTATTCATGAAGAGCGATTATGCCAAGGCGGGCATCCCGATGCTGCCGGTGGTGGCGGGCGAACGCACGACGCGGCGGCAGATTATCCTTTATTCGTTGATCATGACGGCGGGGGCGGTGGCGCCTTGGCCGCTCGGCCTGACCGGAGCGGTTTATGGCGTGACGGCCGCCGTGTTGAGTGCGCTATTCTGCCTTCTCGCGGTCGATGTGGCGCGACGCACAACGCAGGCCGACGATAAGATGATGCCCGAGAAGCGGCTGTTCACCTTCTCGCTCTTTTATCTGTTCATCCTGTTCGCTGCGGTCGTGATCGACCGGTGGGTGCTGGCATGAGCGAAGAGCCGTTCGACGAGGCAGCATATCGCGCCCAGCAGCGCCGCAATGCCAATGTGACGGCGCTGGTGCTGGGCGGCTGCGCGGTGCTGTTCTTCTTTATTACTATCGCGAAGCTGGGGCTGGCGACGTGATTGCGGCGGTTCGCGAAAGCGCGAAGCGGCGCACGGCCATGATGGCCTTTGGCTTGGCGGCCTTCATGGTCGGGCTCGGCTATGCCGCCGTGCCGCTGTATGATCTGTTCTGCCGGGTGACCGGCTTTGGCGGGACGACCATGCGCGTCGATGAGGCCGCGCTTGCGAACCCGCCCAAGGTGCTGGCACAAAGCATTTCGGTGCGGTTTGACAGCAATGTTGACAAGGATTTGCCATGGCATTTCAAGCCGGAGCGCCCGCGCGACCGGCTGAGCATCGGCGCGCGCGATATGGCCGTTTTCATTGCGCGCAATGATTCGCCGGTGCCCGTGCGCGGCGCGGCGAGCTTCAATGTGACACCCGTCGCGGCGGGCAAATATTTCATGAAAATCCAGTGCTTTTGCTTCACCGAACAGTTGCTGGAGCCGGGTCAGCAAATGCGCATGCCCGTCCTTTTCTACGTTGATCCGGCGATCAAGGACGATCCGAGCGCGCGCGATATCGAAGAAATTACGCTGAGTTACACCTTCCACCGGGTGGACGAGGCGAAGACGGCGAGTTAAGGCTCGTCATAGATTCTAAGGCAAATTGGACTTCCAGCGGGGGGATGGACGCCGCCGGGTCCGTAAAGTGGGAAGCAAGACATGGCCGGCGCCAAACAGCATGACTATCATCTGGTAAATCCCAGCGTCTGGCCGCTGATCGGCTCGTTTTCGGCGCTGACATTCTTCTTTGGCCTCGTCATGTTCATGAATGACGATTTCTTTGGCCCCAATGGCAAATGGGTCATGGGCCTGGGCCTCGCGGGCCTAATTGCTACTTTCTATTGCTGGTGGGCCGACGTGGTGAAGGAAGCCCATGCAGGCGACCATACCCCGGTGGTGCAGCTGCACCTGCGCTATGGCATGATCCTGTTCATCGCGTCCGAAGTGATGTTCTTCGTCGGCTGGTTCTGGGCCTGGTTCGACTATTCGCTGTTCCCGGAACCGATTGTCTATGCCGAGGGCGTCGTGGAAACGCTGTTCGGGCAGGAAGGGGCTGCGCTCGCGGCGCAGTGGCCACCCAAGGGCATCGAGGTGCTCGATGCCTTTTCGCTGCCGCTGCTCAACACGCTGATCCTGCTCTGTTCGGGCACGTCGATCACCTGGGCGCACCATGCGCTGATCAATGGCGACCGCGAAGGGTTGAAAAAGGCCTGTGGTTGACGATCGGCCTGGGCGTGCTGTTCTCGGCCATTCAGGCGTATGAATATAGCATCGCTCCTTTCTCGTTCGGCCAGTCCAACTATAGCTCGGCCTTTTATATGGCGACCGGGTTCCACGGTTTCCACGTGCTGGTGGGGACGATTTTCCTGATCGTCTGCTTGGTCCGGGCGTATAAGGGCCACTTCACCCCGCGCCAGCATTTCGGCTTTGAAGCGGCGGCCTGGTATTGGCACTTTGTCGACGTGGTGTGGCTGTTCCTGTTCATCGTCATCTATGTGTGGGGCGGCTGGGGCGCGCCGGTTCATTGATGACTGAAGTCAGCTCCGAAATTACCGGGCGGCCGCCTCTTTGGCGTGCCGCCCTTTTCGGTCTTTGCCCGCGGTGCGATGCGCCGACGCTGTTTGACGGGCCCATCCAGTTTGCAGCAAAGTGCGGTGGCTGCGGGCAGGATTATTCGGCCAATAATGTCGGCGACGGCCCGGCGGCGTTCCTGACCATGATCATCAGCGCGGTGGTTATCGCGTTGGCAATGACCCTGGAGTTTGCGGTCTATCCGCCCTTTTGGGTGCATGTGATCCTGTGGGTACCCTTTACGGTCGCGGCTGTGATCGGCGGCCTGCGAATGGCCAAGGGGCTGTTGTTCCATGCCGAAGTTCGCCGCAGCGCGGGCGAAGGCGTGCTGGCGGAGGACCAGAGCGATGATTGATCCAGCGCCAAAACTGGTGCGCTGGCCGATCATTCCAACCATTTTGGTCGCCGCCGCGGTCGCGACGATGGTCGCGCTGGGCGTGTGGCAATTGCAGCGCAAGGGCGAGAAAGAAGCGATGATTGCGCTGCACCAGCGCAACATTGCGATGTCGTCCGAGGTGATTTTTCCGGAACTGGGCCCCGTCGATGAGGCGCTTTATTTCCGCCGCGCCACCGTGACCTGCCTTGAACCGATAAGCTTTGCGCCGCGCGCGGGGCAGGATGCCAAGGGTGCGTCAACCTATCGCACCATTGTCGATTGCCGGACGGGTGCCGAGGGGCCGGGGGTGCAGATCGCGGTTGGCACGCATCCCGATCCGGCACGCAAGGCAGCTTGGAAGGGCGGGACGGCGCAGGGCATTATCGTGCCAGGGCCCGACCAGCCAAGCTTGCTCGACCGGTTGACGGGCCGAGCTGTGCCTGCTCGCGCGCTGCTGGTCGCGGATCCGCCGGTGCCGGGATGGGGGGCGAACGCGCGGCCCGCGCCCGATCAACAGCCGAACAATCATCTGGCCTATGCGGTGCAATGGTTCCTGTTTGCCGCGGCCGCCGCAGCGATTTACACGCTCGCCGTGCGCAAACGCTTGCGGGGTTAGGGGCGCGAGGTTAGGCGGTTCCCCATTGTCGGATAAATGGGGCCAGCATGGACTATATCAGCACCCGGGGCAGCGCACCTGCGCTGGATTTTCGCGGCGTCACGCTCGCGGGACTGGCGAGCGACGGCGGGCTCTATGTCCCGCGCGCCTGGCCGCAGTTTAGCGCGGAGGATCTCGCCGCGCTTGCAGGGCTTGACTATACGGAAACCGCTGTGCGCGTCATGGCGCCGTTCGTTGCGGGCAGCCTCAGCGAAGATGAGCTGCGCGTGCTGTGTAAGGCCGCTTATGCCAGTTTTGCGCATGACGCGATCACTCCGCTGGTGCAGCTGGATGGTCGGCACTGGCTGCTGGAGTTGTTCCACGGGCCGACGCTGGCGTTCAAAGATGTCGCGCTGCAGTTGCTGGGCCAGTTGTTCGAGCGTTTCCTGAGCGGCGGCACGACCGAGCTGACTATCGTTGGCGCGACTAGCGGCGACACTGGATCGGCGGCGATCGAGGCGGTCGCGGGGCGCGAGCATATCCGCATTTTCATGCTCCACCCCGACGGGCGGGTCAGCGATGTGCAGCGGCGACAGATGACAACAATTCTGGCTCCGAACGTCCACAATATCGCGGTCGACGGCAGTTTCGATGATGCGCAGGCGATGGTGAAGCGCATGTTCGGTGATGCCGAAGTCACCGGGGCATGCACGCTGTCGGCGGTGAACAGCATCAATTGGGCGCGGCTAATGGCGCAGATCGTCTATTATTTCTATGCCGCCGTCCGGCTGGGCGCACCGGGGCGCAGCATCGCGTTCAGCGTGCCGACGGGCAATTTTGGCGATGTGTTCGCGGGCTATGCCGCGGCGAGGATGGGGCTGCCGGTGGCGAAGCTGGTGGTGGCGACCAACGTCAACGACATCCTCCACCGCGCGCTGACGAGCGGCGATTATAGCGCGGGGAGCGTGACGCCGACCGCGACGCCGAGCATGGCTACCGGCAGCACCAAGACGATCAACTGACTTCGCTTCATGGCTCGCTCCTCGTCACTCTCTCGGCCGCTTGTAGAGATCGCCGTACAGCAGCTGCTCCGTGAACGGCACGCACTTGAACTCCATCAATTGCTGCTGTGGCTTCGGGTTTCGTACGAGGCGAAAGCGCATCGTCCACGGCCGAGAAAACGTTTGCGGGTCCTCGAGCGTCGCCGAGTACTCGATGGCGTCCGGGCCGGCGACGACCGGCAGTCGCGCGAGTGTCCTCCGGGGTCTCGATCAGTGCCGGGACACGGACGGCGTGCCCGCGCAGGGTGCAGGTGACCCCGTACTCGTTCTCCATGCCGAAGATCCGGCGCTCCATGGCGGCACCCTAGCGACTTCTGCCAGGCACGCATCGGTCATCGCCCAGAGACGACCTGCGGACGGCTGACAGATCAGCGTCGCGAGCTGAAGCGGATCGGCGAGCCGGCGGGTAGCTGTGCCATCGCGCCGAGATCGTCGGGGTCGTCGACGAACGTGGCGCCGATCGAGGGGTCGAGCGCTTTTTTCAGGGCTGGCGACTTGCGCCTTCGGGCCTTCGGATATACACCGGCTCCGGTGGGATGGGCAGGCTCGTGATCGTGGCCTTGAACTGGGCCCGGGTCGCCGGCCAGCTCCGCCGGCATGGCGATGACGCTTTTCTGGATGCCGACCTGCGTGGTACGCGTCTGGCCGATGACCTTGCCGGGGGTGGCGGTGGGGGCGTTCCTGCTCTTTCCTGGGGAGCGGGCGGTGGTGCGTTCGGCGCGGTACATGGCGGGGTTCGCGATGGTGCTCGTCGGCGGCGCGACCGTCGCCTCGACCCCCCGACCTCGGTCAACCACGTCTACCGCGTCGACCTGAACGGGCCGTCCCCGTCGATCACGACCGGCGCACCGATGAACTTCCCCCGAGCGCTGAGCAACACCGTCACGCTGCCTAACGGCGAGCTGCTGGTGATCGGCAACCGGGCGGAGGAGTTCAAGGATGCGCTCGCGCAGCTGCGCGCCCAGGGCGTGATGAATTTTTCCTGCTTCGGCGCGAGCGAATTGCCGCGTTGGTCCTTGGCGTCAGCGGCCACGAGGTTGGGGGAGCTTCGTCATGGAATGAGGAATGTTGGCCAGCGAAAGCTCGGCGATCTTACCGGCGGAATCGACGCTCAGGGATGACCGCCGCCGCGTCGGGTCCGCGGCCGCGAGAAACGGAAAGATAGGCCTTCTTGGACACGGGGTTGACGGCCATGTCGTTGATCAGGATGCGATAGATCCATGTACGTAATGAAGAACGGCCTTCAAACGCAGGCAAGCCCCGCAATACCCCTAGCCAGGCTTCTTGTGCAACATCTTCTGCGGTTGCTTGATCTGCGACAAACGCCTGAGCCAGCCGAATCATGCCAGTATGGTAT
>JAAUPH010000104.1 GCA_012035435.1 Sphingopyxis sp.
CGGGATCTGCGATAGTGTTTATTGAACCGGGCATTGACGATCCCGTGCCGCACACACGCTGACCGCGCGATGATCTCGACCGAGTTGGTAGCGCAGGCCGCGCTGATCGCCCATATCGTCATCGGCTTCGTCGCTACCGTGCTTATCTCCGCCAATCGCCGCCCGTCGGCGGCGGTCTGCCAGTGAATCCGTGCCGCTTTGGTCTCCGGCAAAATCCGTGCGCCATGATCGCGGCACGCCTCGGGCAAATAGGTCTGCGCGATCCCCATACGCCGTCCATAAGGGCATCCCGAATTGCAATAGCCACAATAAGCGCACGCGTTGGGGGTATTGGGCGGGCCGAAATTTTTGGAAAACCAGTCGGCAACCGCCCGCGTGTCGCGCGGTGTCCCCGACGCAGCAGCATAGGAGCGCCATCCTTCGATCAAATGCGGGCCGTTGTTCCGGCCACTGCGCGGTTCGATGGGCGAAATGCCAAGGCGGGCCTGCACGGCGTCATAGCTGGCATGAAAAGCCGCGCGATCGATCGGCGCGCCGATGCTCGCCCATTTGACCAGCACATCGGCCGCGTCGGGATGCGTCCGCCCGGGCTCGTTGACGCGCAGGCAAATACCATTGTTGATTGTCGACGAACCCCCGACGCAGCGCCCCTGAAACACCACAAAATCGCGATTGGTGGAAGTTTGCAGCGCACCATGTTTGTACAGCTGTGACACCATTTCGAGCTCATGATGGGTAATGTCGTGCGAGGGGTAAAAGGGTCCGGCTTCGACGATCAGCACCTTGTAATTTTGAGCCGCGATATTGCGCGCCGCCACGCCGCCGCCCGCGCCTGAGCCAATCACAATCACATCATATTCATCGTCCAGATCGGCCGGCGCCAGAATATGCGCCGGATCAATCTCACGGCCCATGATCGGCGCAATCGGCATATCGCCGCCGCCACGAACGCGGTGCTTTGGCAGCTTGAAACCAATTTGCTGATGCACCGGATTGCCCAGATTGGCGTCCTGATCGCCCGGCTGCCAATGGCCATAATAGCAGGCATAGATAATCCCGCGCAGTCGGCCCATGTCCTGGAACAGGTCAACCGTCGTATCTTTCAGCCGATCTTCCACCTTGGCCGCGCGGCCCGCGACATCATCATTGGTGAAAAATGGCCCGCCAAGCACCAGCTCCGTCGCCGTCAAAGACAGCGAAATCTCATCGCGCTTGGTGCCGCCCACTTTTTCAAACAGGTCGCAGAAATTCTGGACGACCTGATCCACCGAAATGGCCATGTCCGCGCCATGAAACAGCGCCTCGGTCAGCGATTTCAAAAACACGACTTGCCCTGGATTGAACGCTGCACCCATGTTGCTGGCCCCTGCTCATGAGGGGTGAGTGTCCCGCGATTCAGGCCGCAACGCAAGGGTTGGAAATAACCAAAAATCCTTCCGTTAGGCGCAAGATTTACCCCGCCTTCACCTTCGCCCGCCACGCATGGAGCAACGGCTCGGTATAGCCCGATGGCTGTTCCTCCCCCTTGAAGATCAACGCGCGCGCGGCCTGAAACGCAGCGCTATCCGGGGTCAGTTTTCGATACACCGGGTCCCCCGCATTTTGCGCATCAACCTTCGCCGCCATACGCACCAGCGCCGCATCAACCTGCTCCGCGCTGCACACCCCGTGCAGCAGCCAATTGGCTAGTGCCTGACTGGCAATCCGCAATGTCGCGCGATCCTCCATCAGGCCGATGTCGTTGATGTCGGGCACCTTTGAACAGCCGACGCCTTGATCAACCCACCGCACGACATAGCCCAAAATGCCCTGACAATTATTGTCGAGCTCACGGGTCACCTCAGCGGCGTCCCAATTGCGTCCTTCCGCGACGGGGATGGTCAGCAAATCGGCGAGCGGCGGCACCGGCTCCCCCGCTATCTCCCGTTGCCGCGCAAACACATCGACGCTGTGATAATGCATCGCGTGCAGAGTCGCGGCGGTCGGCGATGGCACCCAGGCAGTGTTGGCGCCGCTCCTCGGATGCCCAATCTTCTGTTCGATCATGGCCGCCATCAGGTCGGGCATGGCCCACATCCCCTTGCCGATCTGCGCCCGGCCCGACAGCCCGCAGGCCAGACCGACGCGGACGTTGCGATCCTCATAGCTGCCGATCCAGCGGCTCGTCTTCATCTCGCCCTTCGGCACCATCGCGCCGGCGTGCATCGATGTGTGGATCTCGTCACCCGTGCGGTCGAGGAAGCCGGTGTTGATGAACACGATGCGATCCCGCACGGCATGGATGCAGGCAGCCAAATTGGCGCTGGTGCGGCGTTCCTCGTCCATCACCCCGACCTTCATCGTGTGACGCGCCAGACCCAGCATATCCTCTACCGCATCAAACAGCCGGTTGGTGAAACCGCATTCTTCAGGCCCATGCTGCTTGGGTTTGACGATATAGATGCTCCCCGCGCGGCTGTTTGTCAGCGACCCCAGCCGTTTCAGGTCGTGCAGCGAACAGAGGCCGGTGAACACCGCATCGCACAGCCCTTCGGGCGCTTCGCTGCCATCGGGCAGGCGCACCATCGGCGTGGTCATGAGATGGCCGACATTGCGCACGAACATCACGCTGCGGCCCGGCAAAGTGAGGGCGGTGCCATTGGGCGCCGTCCAACCCCGGTCAGGCTCCATCGCCCGCGTGACCGTGCTGCCGCCCTTGGCAAAGCTTTCGGTCAAATCGCCGCGCATCAGGCCCAGCCAATTGCCATAGCCGAGCACCTTGTCCTCACCATCGACTGCGGCGACGCTGTCCTCCAGATCGATGATCGTCGTCAGCGCGGATTCGAGGATGACATCGGCAATGCCCGCAGGATCGCCTGAGCCAATCGCGCTGTCGGGATCGATCACCAGTTCGATGTGCAGGCCGTTGTGCTTGAGCAAAATGCCGCCGGGCTTGCTGCCCGCCCATTGCGCGGGGTCGGTCGAGCACGCAATTGGCCACCCTGCCTAATCGGCCCATCGGCCCGATGCCAGCGGCACGGCATCGTCCAGAAACGCCTTGGCCCGTGCAATCACCGCCGCGCCGCGCGCCGCGTCATAACCGCCGGGCTGTGCAGCCGGTGCATCAAGCGCGTCGGTGCCATAGAGCGCATCATATAAACTACCCCACCGCGCATTGGCAGCGTTCAGCGCAAAACGGGCGTTGAGCGCGGGTACGACGAGCTGCGGCCCGGCCATGGTGGCGATTTCGGGATCGACGTTGGCGGTGCCGACCTGAAACGGTGCCGGTTCGGGGACCAGATAGCCAATCTCGGTCAGGAACGACTGATAAGCGGCGGCGTCATGCGCTTGGCCTGCTGTTGCCCTGTGCCAATCATCAATCTGCTGCTGCAGCGCATCGCGCTTCGCGAGCAGCGCGCGATTCTCGGGAGTGAAGGCGGTGATGATAGCCGCAAAGCCCGACCAGAAGGCCGCAGTGTCCAATGCCGTTCCCGGCAGCGCCGCACCCTCGACAAAATCGGCAAGCCGCGCATCGACAGACAGTCCGGCACGGTCAACAAATGCAGTCATGAAACACCCTTAGACTGAACAGCAATCACTGTTTCCGGGGAGGAAGGGTGTTGGCGCTATGGCGGGATTCGCCTACCGAAGCAATGGGGGTGCATAAGGCTGGCGGGCTGGCTATAGCAGGGCAATGACATCACTTTCCATCACCGACCAATCCGCCCTCGAAACCGCCGCCGCTGCGCCGATGCTTGCGCAGGTAGAGCGCTGGGCCGCGGTTAACAGCGGGACGGGCAATCTGGCGGGCCTGAAAACCGTCGCGGGGGATGCTCGCCGATGGTTTCGCGGCTTTACCCGGCGACGTCTGGCTCGTTGCGCCCGATCCGGTCGACAATGTGCGCGCCGATGGCACCGTCGAAACCATCGAGCGCGGATCGCATCTGCATCTTTCCGTCCGCCCGGACGCGCCGGTGCAGCTGTTGTTGACCGGGCATATGGACACGGTATTTGCCGCCGATCATCCGTTTCAGTCGCTGACATGGCTGGAGGACGGCGTGCTCAACGGCCCCGGCACTGCGGACATGAAGGCGGGGATTTCGGTGATCCTAGCCGCGCTGACCGCGCTGGAGTCCTCGCCCCTGCGTGACCGGGTTGGCTATGACGTGCTGATCAACAGCGATGAGGAAACGGGCAGCCACGCCTCTGCCGCGCTGATCGCGAAGCTTGCTCAGGGCAAAGCGGCGGCGCTGACTTACGAACCCGCCCTGCCCGACGGCACGCTTGCGGGTGCGCGGCCGGGCAGTGGCAATTTCTCTATCATTGTGCATGGACGTAGCGCGCATGCGGGGCGCAACCCACAGGATGGCCGTAACGCGCTGATCGCCGCCGCCGACCTTGCGATGCGACTTAACACACTGAAATCGCAAACATTAAAGGTCAATCCGGCGCGCATTGATGGAGGCGGCCCCAACAACGTAGTGCCCGATCAGGCCATATTGCGCGTGAATCTGCGCCCCTCGACCCCCGAAGCCATGCTTGATGCCGAAGCCGCGCTGCGCGCCGCCATCGCCGCCGTCGAGCGCGACCATGACGTCCACACGCACCTCCACGGCGGATTCAATCGCCCGCCCAAGCCGATCGATGCCAAGGCCGAACGGCTTTTCTCGCTGGTCAGGGATTGCGGCGCGGCGCTGGGTCTGGCAATCGGCTGGCGGCGACCGGGGGCGTGTGCGATGGCAACAACATCGCCGCTTGCGGGGTGCCTGTCGTCGACACCATGGGGCCGCGCGGCGGCGCGATCCATTCGTCCGACGAATTTCTGATTGTGGACAGCCTGAGCGAGCGCGCACAGCTGTCGGCGCTGACGCTGCTGCGGCTGGCGGAACGGGGGACGGTGTGACGTTTATCATTAGGTCGGCGGGCGAGGCCGATCTGCAATCGCTGTATGAAATGGCCAAACGGACGGGGGGCGGATTCACCAACCTGCCGCCCGACAAACCGTCTTTGGCGGGGAAACTCGCAACATCGGCCAAAGCCTTTGCGCGGATGGAAGATACTCCTGCGCCGGACATGTTCGTCTTCGTACTCGAAAATACGGCGACCGGCGAAGTGCGCGGGACATGCCAGATTTTCGGCCAAGTCGGCCAGAAATGGCCCTTTTACTCATATCGTATGGGCATGCTGACGCAGCATAGCGTCGAACTGGACCGGACCTTTCGTGCCGAAATGCTCAACCTGTCCACCGATCTGGAGGGCGCGAGCGAGGTTGGCGGGTTATTCCTCCACCCCGGCGAACGCGCGGGCGGGCTTGGCCTGCTGATCGCACGCAGCCGATATTTGTTCATCCGCAACCACCGCGCCCGCTTCGCCGATTGCACGCTGGCCGAGCTTCGCGGCGTGATCGACGAAGCTGGCGCCTCCCCCTTCTGGGACGGGGTCGCGGGCAAATTTTTCGGCATGAGCTTTCAGGATGCCGATGAATTCAACGCCAAACATGGCAATCAGTTTATCGCCGACCTGATGCCCAAACATCCCGTCTATATTGCCATGCTGTCCGACGCCGCGCGCAGCGTGATCGGCGTTCCCCACCCCAGCGGCCGCGCGGCGATGCGGATGCTGGAGAATGAGGGGTTCGCGTGGGAAAATATGTCGACATCTTCGACGGCGGCCCGACGATGACCGCGCGCACCGACCAGATTGCCAGTATCCGCAATGCCGCCGACGCGGTGATTACGGCGGTGGACGATGATCTGGCGGCAGGCGATACCGCCGAATCGCGCCTGATCGCGACCGGGCGGCTCGCCGCGTTCCGTGCTGCCTATGGCCGCATGGTTCCGCATGGCGACGGCGTGGCGATCGACCGGTGCGCGGCGGAATTGCTGGGCGTCGAGCCGGGTATGACGGTTACGCATGTGGTGCGGTAAATATTGTCCTCGTCACCCCCGGGAAGGCGGGGGTCCATCTGCTGATGGCGCGATGTCGAACCGACGGGAGATGGATTCCCGCTTTCGCGGGAATGACGAGTGTTAGTGAACCAAAGGCCATTTCAATGCTGACCGAAATCAATTTCGACGGAATCATCGGCCCCAGCCACAATTATGCGGGCCTGTCCCCGGGCAATATCGCCTCCGCGCACAACGCTGGCGACGTGTCACAGCCGCGTGCCGCCGCGCTGCAGGGTCTGGAGAAAATGCGCGCCAATATCGCGCTGGGTCTGGCGCAGGGCTGGTTCATGCCGCTCGCGCGCCCCGATGCGCCATGGCTTGCCAGCCTTGCTACCGACGAAGCCCATGCCGAGCCGCATCTGCGCGCGCAGGCCTGGTCGGCCTCGTCCATGTGGGCCGCCAATGCCGCGACCGTCTCGCCCGCGCCCGATACGGTGGATGGCAAATGCCATCTGACCGTCGCCAATCTGGCGACGATGCCGCACCGCAGCCATGAATGGCAAGGAACGCTGGCTCAGCTGCGCCTTGCGTTCGCACATGACGCCTTTGCCGTTCATGCGCCGGTTCCCGCCCCCTTTGGCGACGAGGGCGCCGCGAACCATATGCGGCTGACGCCCGCGCATGGTGCGGCTGGCGTCGAAATCTTCGTCTATGGCATCAGCGGCGGCCCCTTCCCCGCGCGCCAGCATATTGAGGCGAGCAAGGCCATTGCCCGCGCGCACCGGCTCGATCCCGCGCGCACCTTGTTCATCGAACAGGCCAAGGCGGCGATTGCGGGGGGCGCGTTCCACAATGATGTAGTCGCGGTCGCCAATGAGAATGTCCTTTTCACGCACGAGGCAGCATTCGAGGACCGCGCGGGTGCCCACGCCGCAATCCGCGCCGCTGCGCCCTGGTGCGAGATCGTCGAGGTGCCCGCGAACGCCGTCAGCATGGCTGACGCCATCAAAAGCTATCTCTTCAACGCCCAACTCGTGACGTTGCCTGACGGCGCAGGCATGGGACTGATCCTGCCGACCGAGGCTCAGGAGACCGGCGCCGTCTGGTCGTGGCTCGAAACCATGATCGCGGGCAATGGCCCGATCCGGCGGCTGATCCCCGTCGATGTGCGCCAATCGATGGCCAATGGCGGCGGGCCGGCATGCCTGCGGCTGCGTGTCGTCGCCGATCCGGCAACCGTCGACCCGCGCTTCATAGCGAGCGAGGCGCGTATCGATGCGGTGGCAAAGGTGGTCGCCGCGCATTGGCCCGAGGCGATTGCGCCGGCCGAGCTCGCCTCTGTCACGCTCGCCGCCGATGTCAGAAAAGCGCGCGCGGCGCTGCTCGAGACGCTGGAACTTGGTAAATTGCTTTGACCGCCTGCCCACTGTCAGATTAACTTCCATTTAACCATAGAGCCTCGTTCGGGAATCGCCGATTTCCGCCGCTGGCATGGGTTTTGCGAGTGGTCCTGCATGCTGAAAAAATCGGTCGCCTATTTGTTATCAAAACCCGGTTTGAGGCGTGCCTGATCATTTATGCGCTCGCCGTTGGCGCAATGGCGCGCGGGATGGTGTATCTCGATCAATATCCCGGCACAGGCGGTAAGCTCCTCCTGATCGCCTGCACCGGCACCGTATTTCTGGCGGGCGCCAAGATTTTCGACTGCATCCGGCTCGAACAAATGCTCGCCATGGCCGAGGCGAGCGGCGCACTTGATCCGCGCGCGACGCCGCCTGACCCAATTCACCGCCCCAGTGGACCGCGCCGACATCCGCGCGCTGGATTTCGACCTGCGCGCG
>JAAUPH010000105.1 GCA_012035435.1 Sphingopyxis sp.
CACTGCGCCAATGGCAGCATGGCTGTGAACAAACCGCAAAGGAGAAGGTCGATGGCACATTATTTCGAATCAAGCAGAACAAGGCGGGCGAGTATGTCGCCTATTTCAAGTACAACAGCGAATCGATCTTCTGGACCGAAGGCTATAAGAGCAAAGCCTCTGCAAAGAATGCGATCGAATCGATCCTGAAAACGGCGCCGCGCGAGGTGCGCGAGGCGGAGTAATCAGAACGCCCGGTGCCGTCAGCTGGCGGCATCGGGCAGCCGCCCCAGCGCGGCATCGCTGGCCAGCCTGTCGGCCCATTCATTGTCGGGATCACCGGCATGGCCCTTTACCCAGCGCCAGTCGATTTTGTGCCGCGCCGCTTCTGATGCCAACCGCTGCCACAGGTCAGCGTTGGCCACCGGCTTTTTTGACGCGGTTTTCCACCCGTTGCGCTGCCACCCGAAAATCCATTTGGTAATGCCATCGCGGACATAGACGCTGTCGGTCGACAGGATGATGGTGCATGACCGCTTGAGTGCGGCCAGTGCTTCGATGGCCGCCATCAACTCCATACGATTATTGGTCGTGTCGGGCTCATGCCCCGCCATCGTTCGCACCACATTGCCCCAGCGCAGCACCGCGCCCCAACCGCCTGGCCCCGGATTGCCCTTACAGGCGCCATCGGTGGCGATCACGACCGCCCGCTTATCTTGCGCGTCGCTCATGGCTGGGCGGTGTAATGATCGAGCCGGCGCAGGAAGGCGAGCGGGTCTTTGCGCACCACCATTGCACCCGGAGGCGTGTTCACCCAGTCATGCGCGCGGGTCAGCAAGAACCGGAGACAGGCGCCGCGCGCCAGCACGGCAAAGCCATCCTGTTCCGCTTGGTTGCGGCCAAAGGCGCCGTCATAACCCGCAATCAGCGCGTCACCGACAGCAGCGTCAAAGTCGCGGCCGTCGGACGAAAAACTCCACGCCGCATGCGTCACGGCCAAATCCCATGCCCGCACCTCGGTTGCGGCAAAGTAAAAGTCGATCAGCCCGCCGACCGCTTCGCCGCGCATTAGCACATTGTCGGGGAAAAGATCGCCATGCACTATGGCGTGCGGCAGGTCGGCGGGCCATCGGGCGCTCAGCCACTCCAGTTCGTGCTGCACCCGTGCCGCCAAGCCTGGCGCGATGGCGTCCAGCCCCTCAGCTCCGCACCGCGCCGCAAGACTGCGCCAGCCATCCAGACCAAGCGCATTGGCCCGGGTCAGCGGAAAATCGGTCAGCGCCGCATGCATCGCCCCCAGCGCCGCACCGACATTCTGCGCCTGCGCCGCCGTGGGGTGGGACACGGAAACCCCGGGCAGAAATTCGATCAGGCAAGCGGGACGCCCTGCCACCTCCTGCAGCTGACGCCCGTCGCAATCTCGATAGGTGCGCGGCACCGGCACGCCGCGCGTCGCTACATGATCGAGCAAGGCGAAGAAAAAGGGCAGGTCATCGGCATCGACCCGCTTTTCATACAGCGTCAAAAACACCCGCCGTTCGCTGGTATCGATCAGGTAATTGCTGTTCTCAACCCCCTCGGCGATGCCCTTCGCCGACACCAAAGTGCCAAGGTCATAGCGATCGAGCAGCGCCTCCAGCTGCTCGGCCGATACCTGAGTATAAACGGCCATCAGACAGGTTCGGCTTCCAACCCGCGCGGCAGTTTGAAAATCATATGCTCTTCGGCGGTGGTAACCTGTTCTTCCTGAACCGGCCGGACGGCGGCGACCGCAGCGATGACTTCGCGCACCAGCAATTCAGGGGCGCTCGCTCCTGCGGTCACGCCCAATGTTCGGACAGAGGCGAGCCACGCAGGATCGACGTCAGTGCCGCGCTGGACCAGCTTTGCGGCCGTCCCCGAACGCTCCGCAACTTCGACCAGCCGCAGGCTGTTCGAGCTGTTGGTTGCGCCGATCACCAGCATCAGATCGCAGCGCTCGGCAATGGCCTTCACCGCAGCTTGCCGGTTCGACGTGGCATAACAAATATCCTCGCCTTTGGGCGCGACGATGCCGGGGAAGCGCGCTTGCAGCGCGTCGACAATCGCGGCGGTATCGTCGACCGACAGCGTTGTCTGGGTCAGAAACGCCAGATTGTCGGGGTTTTCGGGCGCCAAGCCTGCGACATCGTCAACCGTCTCAACCAGCGTCATCGAACCTTCGGGCAACTGGCCAAAGGTGCCGATGACTTCAGGATGCCCGGCATGGCCGACAAAGATGATGTGGCGCCCCGCCTCATAATTGCGTTCGGCCTGCCGATGCACTTTCGATACCAAAGGGCAGGTTGCATCGAAAAACGTGAGCCCGCGCGCTTCCGCCTTCGCAGGAACGGCCTTGGGAACGCCATGCGCGCTGAACACGACCGGCACACCGTCGGGCACGTCATCCAGCGTTTCGACGAAAATCGCGCCCTGCTCTTTTAGCGTATCGACGACATATTTGTTGTGGACGATCTCATGACGGACATAGACCGGGGGGCCGAACCGTTCGAGCGACAGCTCGACGATGCGGATAGCGCGATCGACCCCGGCGCAAAAGCCGCGCGGGGCGGCCAGCAGCAGGTGGATCGGGGTGTCGGAGGAAAGGGGCGTGGTCATATAGCGCCCTTTAGCCCAGCCGCAGCGCTCACGCAAAGGGCAAGCTGCGCCCTGGAACCGACAAAAAGCGCTGACGAAAGATTGCGCCCCGTTCATCGCGCCGATAAGAAGCACCGCGCATGCTATTGCCAGCGACCGGCCGGATCTGGTCGCATCTGGCCTGAGAGGATAATTCGTGACTCATTTTTCACTGCCCGGCCGCCGTACCGCGCTTTTTGCCGTCCTGGGCAGCGCCCTTGCGCTGTCGGCCTGTGCCAAGGATAATGAAATCGACCTGTCCTCTGGTGTTGGCATCACCGCGACGCGCAGCCTGTGCCCCGCGATCGCCATTCCGCTGCATACCGGCGACATCACCATCTTTGATCCCGCCACCAGCCGCGATGCCCGCGCCGTTGATGTCGTCGCCGCGATCACCAAGATCACGCCGCAGTGCAACGAGAGCGGCGACAAAATCTATCAGCTCGCCGACTTCGAAGTGCTGGCAACCCGCCGCGATGCTGGCCCCGCTCGCGCAGTGGACATTCCCTATTTCTCGACTGTGGTTCAGGGCGGCTCAGCCGTGGTGGCAAAGCGCGTAGGCACGATCCGGGTCGACTTTGCTGAGGGACAGACGCGCGGCAGCGGGCGGGGACAGGCCTCGGCCTATGTTGATCGCGCCGCCGCGACGCTGCCTGCTGATATCATGGAACGCATCACGCGCAAGCGCCGCGCAGGCGATGAGGATGCGGCGGTCGACCCCCTGACCATCCCCGAAGTGCGCACCGCGATCCAGCGCGCCAGCTTTGAACTGCTTGTCGGTTTCCAGCTGACCGAAGCGCAGCTTGAGCACAACGTCCGACGATAAGCCAATTTAGCGACCGGGCATTGACATCTGCTCCTTAACATTCGTCATTCCCGGGGAGGCGGGAATCCAACTCCGAACGGCGCGGCATTGCGCTCGCATCAGTTGGCCCCCCGCCCACGCGGGGGTGACGAAGGTGGAGACATGATGCAACAATCTTCCTCCCTATCTGCAAGCTCAGGCACCGTCGTGCCGATAAAATGGACATGATCCGTGACGATATTTGCTGACTTTACCGCCCATATCAACACCGCCCTCGACGCGCTTGAGGCCGCCGGGACGCTGCCCGCTGGCTTGCCGCGCGGCAATATTGCGGTCGAACCCCCGCGCGATCCAAGTCACGGCGATATTGCGACGAACGCCGCCATGGTGCTCGCCAAACCTGCTGGAACGAACCCCCGCGCCCTCGCCGAAGCGCTCACCGTCGAGCTGCGCAAACTGCCCGTCGTGACCAGCGCCGATGTGGCAGGGCCGGGCTTCATCAACCTGCGCGTCGATGCTGCGGCGTGGCGGGAGGAACTGGCGCTCATATCTTCAAAAGCCGATGATTATGGCCGCTCGGCCATCGGCCAGGGGCGGCGCGTCAACATCGAATATGTCTCGGCCAACCCCACCGGCCCGATGCACGTCGGCCATTGCCGGGGTGCGGTCGTGGGCGATGCGCTTGCCGCGCTGCTCGCCTTCAGCGGGCATGAGGTGACGCGCGAATATTATGTCAACGACGCGGGCGGGCAGGTCGATGTCCTCGCCCGCTCGGCGCATTTGCGCTACCGCGAAGCATTGGGCGACCAAATCGGCGCTATCCCCGAGGGGCTGTACCCCGGCGACTATCTGAAACCGGTCGGCGCCGCGCTGGCCGCCGAATTCGGCGATGCGATGGTCAGCGCGCCTGAAACAGATTGGCTTGTCCCCTTCCGCACCCGCGCCGTCGCCGCGATGATGGACATGATTCGTACCGATCTCGGCAAGCTGGGCATCCAGCACGACCTGTTTTCGTCCGAAGCCGAGCTTCAGGCGGCCAAAAAGCCTGAAGCGGCAGAGGTGTGGCTGCGCGCCAATGATCTGGTCTATGACGGCGTGCTGGAAGCACCCAAGGGCGAAACGCCTGACGATTGGGAACCTATTGAACTCCCGCTATTTCGCGCTACCCAATATGGCGATGACCAGGATCGGCCGATCAAGAAATCGGACGGCAGCTGGACCTATTTCGGCGCCGACCTTGCCTATCATGCCGAAAAGGCATCGCGCGCCGAAGAGTTAATAGACATTTGGGGTGCCGACCATGCTGGAACGGTCAAGCGGATCACCGCCGCGGTCGCCGCGCTAACCGGCGGCAAGACGCGTTTCGACGTCAAGCTGGTCCAGATGGTCCGGCTGCTCAAGGACGGCGAGCCGTTCAAAATGTCGAAGCGCGCCGGCAATTTCGTCACCCTTGCAGATGTGGTCGAGGAAGTGGGGCGCGACGTCGTACGGTTTACCATGCTGACCCGCAAAGCCGACGCACAGATGGACTTCGACTTTGCCAAGGTGGTGGAAGCGTCGAAGGACAATCCGGTCTTTTATGTCCAATATGCCCATGCGCGCATTTTCTCGCTGAAACGCAAGGTGGCTGAGGCGGGTTTGACGCTCCCCGCGCCCGACGCAACACTGCTGGGTGAGACCGAACTTGCGCTGGTCAAACTGCTCGCGCAATTCCCACGCACCGTCGAGGCGGCGGCGGCGAACCGCGAGCCGCATCGTATCGCCTTCTTTTTGGGCGAGGTAGCCGCAGCGTTCCACAGCTGGTGGAATATGGGCAACGACCGGCCCGAAGCGCGCGTGATCATCGAAGCCGATCCGGCGCTGACGGCGGCACGCCTTTATTTGGCCGACGGAATCGGGCAGGTTATCCGCAACGGCCTCGCGCTCATGGGCGTGCGTGCGGTTGAGGAACTGGCATGATGACAACAAATGACCGGGCCGTGGGGCTGGATCTGGACAATGAAGACCGACTGCCGTGGCTCGAAGCCGCCGCGCATTATGAAGAGGAAGAGGCGGTATCGCCGATCCGGCTGATCCTGCTGGTGCTGGCCGGATTGGTGCTGATCGGAGCGGCGCTGGGCGGCCTTTGGTGGTGGCAGAGCGGCGGTCCGCGCGGAGAGGGCGAACTGATCGCGGCGCAGGCCGGACCTTATAAACTGGCGCCGACGAACGACGGTGCCAAGCAATTCGACGGCGAGGGTGATGCGAGCTTTGCCGCGAGCGAGGGCGTCGAAACCGCCGGAAGAGTCGATCCAACGCGCCTCCCCGAAGAACCCGCCGTCGTCGGCGCGCCCAAGACCGCGACCGCGCCAGCGCCCAAGATCCCCGCACCGGTCACGCCCAAAACAGTGCCAGACAAGGGACCAGCTCCGGCTGCCAAGGCGCCCATCGTGGCCAGCAAGGGCCCTGCGGAGAGGCCTGCGCCCGCCGCACCTTCCAAAACCCCTGCCATTGCGCCCACAACTCCCCCCCCCACCCGCGTCGCCAGCGAATGGGACGGTGGTTCAGCTCGGCGCCTTCAGCAGCCAGGCGAGCGCAACCAAGGCGTGGAGCTCGCTCGCCAAACGCTTCCCCTATCTTGACGCGCTCGGCCAGTCAGTGTCGCCGGCGACGGTGAACGGAACCACCGTCTATCGCCTGCGCGCCGGTGCCGGATCGGCGGGCGCAGCCAAGGAAATTTGCGCAAAGCTGCGGGTGGCAGGCGAAAACTGCGCTGTAGTGCGCTGATTTTGCCGCCAAAGCGGGTTGGCGCACTCGCCCGCCTGTGGCATCTTTTGCCAAAGCGGGGACGGGAGCCATGCATCACGCACGGCCCCATGTGGGAAAAATATTTATGATTCCGGCGATTTTCGGCCTGTCGGGACCGGTGCTGACGGACGAAGAGCGCGATTTTTTTCGCGACAGCAATCCGGCAGGCTACATCATGTTCGGCCGGAATATCGTTGATCATGATCAACTCCGGGCGCTGACCGATTCTCTGCGGGCGCTGTCTGGCCGCGACAATGTTCCGATCTTGATCGATCAGGAGGGCGGCCGGGTCGCGCGCATGCGTGCACCGAACTGGCCTGAGTTTCCCGCCGGCGCAGTGTTTGACGCACTGTATGAGCGGGCTCCCGCCAGCGCGATAGAGGCGGCGCGGGTGAATGCCCGCGCGCTGGCCGTTATGCTGCGCGATTGCGGGATCAACGTCGATTGTCTGCCTTTGCTGGATGTCCGCCAGCCAGACGCGAGCGACGTTATCGGCGACCGGGCGCTGGGCAGCGAGCCGATGCGCGTCGCTGCGCTGGGCCGCGCGATCCTGTCGGGATTGCAGGCGGGCGGCGTTGTCGGCGTGGTCAAACATATGCCGGGGCATGGCCGGGCGCTCCTCGATACGCACAAGGCTCTGCCCATCGTCGATGCGAGCGATGCCGAACTCGCGAGCGACCTCGCGCCTTTCGCCGCACTGCGCGACGCTCCGATGGGGATGACCTGTCATGTCGAGTTCAGCGCGTGGGACGCGGAAAATCCCGCCACGCTGTCGCCCTTTGTGATCCAGTCCATCATCCGCGAACGGGTTGGTTTCACCGGGCTGCTGATGACTGATGATCTGGATATGGAGGCGCTCGCAGGAGATGTCCCCGGCCGCGCTGCCGCAGCTATTGCCGCGGGCTGTGACATTGCGCTCAATTGCTGGGCCAAGATGGACGATATGGTGGGCATCGCAAATGCGCTACCGACCATGTCGGCAGAGGTTCGCGCGCGGCTTGATGGTGCAATGGAACGGATCGCTCATAACGGAAACGGCCCGGATTTTGCGGCGCTGATCGACCGGCGCGATGCTCTAATGGCGGCGGCATGACACTTGCTGAGGATGTTGATGCTCCGCTAACGCTTTCCTTGGAAAGCTGGGAAGGGCCGCTTGACCTGTTGCTCACGCTGGCGCGCAATCAAAAGGTCGATTTGCGGCAAATCTCGATCCTGGCATTGGTCGAGCAATATCTGGATTTTATCGAAACCGCCCGCGCGTTGAAGCTGGAGGTTGCGGCCGATTATCTCGTGATGGCGGCGTGGCTCGCCTATCTCAAATCGGCGCTGCTGCTACCCAAGGATCCGCTTGAGGAGCCATCGCCCGACGAACTGGCACTGCGCCTGCAGTTGCGGCTGCAGCGGCTGGCGGCAATGCGCGAGGTGGCGGCGCGGC
>JAAUPH010000106.1 GCA_012035435.1 Sphingopyxis sp.
GTTTTTGGTATCACTGATTCCTGGCATTATGTTGCTGGTCCCCGCTTTCGCGCAGGCACAAGCGGTCTCCTGCCGTATCCCCGACCGCATCGACGTCCCGCGCCTCGAACGCGCGCCGCGCGGAGAGGCGGCGCGGTCTGTGCCAATCACGGGCTATTTGCTGGCACTCAGCTGGTCGCCGCAATATTGTGCCAGCCGCCGGAACCCTGGGGAACGGCGCGACGCAGTGCAATGTGGCGGTGACAGTGGCCAGTTCGGCTGGGTGCTGCACGGGCTATGGCCGCAGGGCAATGGCGCAAGCTACCCGGCCTGGTGTCGCCCCGCGCGCATCGTGCCGCAGCCGGTGCTCAAAGAACATTTGTGTATAAGCCCATCGGTCCAGCTGATGCAGCGCCAATGGGCGAAGCATGGCATTTGCATGAGCGCCACGCCTGCGGCCTATTTTCGCGCCGCGTCAATCCTGTTCGGCGCGATGAAGTTTCCCGACATGCCGGTGCTGGCCAAAACCCCGCAGACGGCTGGCAGCATCCGCCGCGCCTTTGCCGCGCGCAATCCGGGGGTGACCACCCAAATGCTTGCGGTCACGGCCGATCGGCAGGGCTGGTTGCAGGAGGTGCGGCTATGCCTTGGCATCCGCATGCGCCCCATACGATGCCAGACCGGCCAGAGGGGGATGGGCGATGCAAAAGCGGTCAAGATCCGGCTGACGCTGCGCTGAGTGGCCATTCTTTGGTGGAAAATTGTCCCAAGCTGACACGCCCGGCACATTGCCGCGCGTTAACTTTCTTTTAACCTTAGCAAATCGTTAAAGCGATATTAGCTTCGCTGGCATGATCCAGACCCACACCGAGTCCGTCGATATTCGCCAACGTTTGCGCGAACATCATCTGCGCCAGCTCAAGGTCGCAGCACTCAGCGCACCCGCCGATTGGCAGTCTGCGCTGCGCGCTGCACTGGCATCAGAGCGCAAGCCGCAGCCGCTGCTGGTCTCCGCGCGCGACGTGAAGCTCTTCCTGCAGAGCTTCCTGATCTTCTTCACGACGCTGATGGTGTTTTTGTACTGACGCAAACCGACCTAATCGCAGGCCTTGTGCAGTTGCCATGCGATCCATGCCGAAATCAGACAGGCTACGGCAACCATCAGCAACGTGTCCTGAATGGTCAGCCCCAGCGCGATTAACAGGCTCAACAGCACGGCTGCCGCCACCATGAAACCGGAATTGACGATATTGTTGGCTGCAACCGTCCGCGCGGTTTCCGATTTTGCAACCGTCGTTGTCAGAAACGCATAAAGCGGGACCACGAACATTCCGCCGAATATGGCGATGCCCAGCAACGCGAGCAGGATCAGATCGCCGGTGCGGATCGCCAGAAACTCGTGCCAGTTCAGCAGGGCGTCGGCATCCGCAGGCGTGTCGGCAACGGGCACCCAAATCCCGACCTCATACCACAGCAGCAGTACAAACAACGCCATGGCCATGACCGACGCAGGCGAATAGCGCGCCGACACCGTGCCTTTGAGCAAACGGTTGACCACTACAGACCCGATGGCGACGCCAATCGAAAACACCGCGGTAAACATCGTTGCAACAGTATTATCGGCATTGAGCGCATTTTTGACCAATGGGGGAAATTGCGCCGCCAATATCGCCCCGATGGCCCAGAAAAAGCTGATTGAGATAATGGCCAGAAACAGATGGCGGATATGCATCGTCGCGCGGACCAGCCGCCACGATGAGGTGAGGATATTATAGTCGACCCTCAGCCCGACGGCCTCCCGCTCGGGGGGGGCATCAGGCACATAAATGGCGGTGACGCGGCCGATCAGCGAAACGACCAATATGCCGAACATTGAAACATGCGCGGGAAGAAGGCCGCCAACGATCGTCCCCATTAATATCGCGATATAGGTTCCCGCTTCGACCCAGCCGGTCCCGGCCAAAACTTCATCATCGGGCAAATGCTGCGGCAAAATCGCATATTTGATGGGGCCGAAGAAGGTTGAATGGACGCCCATGGCGAACAACGCCGCAAGCATGACAGGAATGATCTGAAAATATATTCCGGTCGCGCCGACGAGCATTATCAATATTTCGGCGCTTTTGATGATGCGGATGATGCGTGCCTTGTCGCCACTGTCGGCCAGTTGTCCGGCGAGCGCGGAGAACAGGAAAAACGGCAGAATGAATAACGCGCCAGCAAGCGCGTTGAAAAACGCCTCCTGCGTGGGGTCGCGATAAATTGTGTAGGTGACGAGGATCACCATCGCCATCTTGTAGAAATTGTCATTGAAAGCGTTGAGGAACTGGGTTGCAAACAGCGGCAAAAAGCGGCGTTTGCCCAGCAGCGATAACGATCCTGTCATCCAGATTTCACCCCAAGCGTCGGAACGCAGCCTATGTCATGTGCGCCGCGCGCTTCCCGGTTGTCGCGCAGCCGCCATATCGGCTAGGAAGATGACGGTCAAAGGTCATTCGGGCCAGATCGACGGGGTAATGCCGACATCATGCTAAGCCTGCCCAATTTGCTCACGCTGTCGCGTATCCTGGCCGTGCCCATCTTGCTGTTTCTGTTGTGGCCGGGGACGCGACCCGAAAGCCATCAGCCGCTTGCGATCGATTATGCGTTGGCCTTTGTGCTCTATTGCGTGATGGGCCTCACGGACTATTTCGACGGCTATGTCGCGCGGGCGCGCGGCACCGTATCGCGATTGGGGCAATTTTTGGATCCTATCGCGGACAAGATCATGATTGCGGCAGTCATCCTGCTGCTCGTCTTTACCCGCGACATCGCCGGATGGCATGTCATCGCCGCGCTGATCATCCTCCTGCGCGAGATTATCGTGTCGGGCCTGCGCGAATTTCTGGCGACGCTGCAAGTGTCGATGCCGGTCACCCAGCTTGCGAAATGGAAAACCACCTTTCAACTCATTGCCTTCGGGGCTTTGATCCTGGCCGGCGCCATTCCGGGGTGGGAGTGGATCAAGCTGGTTGGGCTGATGTCGCTATGGGGAGCGGCGGTGCTGACGCTGGTCACCGGCTGGGACTATTTGCGTGTCGGCCTTAAGCATATGGACTAAGTGCATTGTATTCGCTGAAAATAAGCTATTTTGCATGGGTCCGCGAACATATGGGAACGGGCGGTGAGGATGTGCTCGTGCCGGCGCACGTCGCCAGCATTGGCGCGCTCATTGATTGGCTGGCGGCGCGCGATGCGGCTGGCGCGGTCGCTTTCGCCGAACCTGCCCGCATCCGGGCCGCGGTTGATGGCAATATGGTCGGCCATGAAGCGCCGCTGGCTGGCATACGCGAGGTCGCGCTCTTCCCGCCGGTGACAGGCGGGTGAAACGCGTCAATATCACATTGCACGTCATTGATATCGTGCAAGAGATGGCGGTCCATGGCCGTGGTGGCTACGGCGCGAGCGCGAGTTTTATCGGGCGGGTGCGCGGGGATGGCGGGCTGACTGAGCTGTTTCTGGAGCATCATCCGGCGATGACCACTGCCGCGCTCGATGCACTAGCTGCCACCGCGATGGCCCGCTGGCCGCTGGCGGCGGTAACCTTGGTCCACCGCGTCGGCGCAATGGCGCCCGGTGAGGTGATCGTCCTGGTGCTGACGAGCAGCGCGCACCGCGAAGCCTCGCTGGCTGCGACGGCTTTCCTGATTGACCGGCTCAAGACCGATGTTCCGCTGTGGAAGCGCGAGAGTTTCGCCGATGGCCGCGTAGCATGGGTTGACGCGCGCGACAGCGACACGGCCCGCGCGGCGGGCTGGGGTTAGGCCCGCCCCGCGCGGTACAGCCGCTGCATCACCTCGGCCAGCAGCGCAAACTCCTCCGCGCGCGGGCTATTCTTGCGCCACACCAGCGCGATCGTCCGCCAGTCATGGTCCGACGCGAGCGGCCGCGTGTCGATATCGGTCTGGTCCAAAATTCCAGCATCCAGCGCCATTTGTGGCAGCATCGTCACCCCCAAACCATTGTCGACCATCTGCACCAGCGTATGCAGCGACGTTCCCACCATCCGGGCGCCGCTGCGCAGATCGGGTCGGTTGCACGCCGCCAGCGCATGATCTTTCAGGCAATGGCCGTCCTCCAGCATCAAAAGCTGCGCCGGATCGAGCATATCGGCGCTGACGACCGCAGGCAGTTCGCCCGCAAAATCCCCCGGAAATGCGACGAGCAACGGATCGTCGAACAGCACCGCGCTTTCCACATCGCCGCAGGCATAGGGCAGGGCGAGGAGCACGCAATCGACCTGGCCGTGGTGGAGCGAATCGCACGCGTGCGCGCTCGGTTCTTCACGCAGGAACAGCTTGAGGTCGGGCCGCTCGCGGCGCAGTGCGGGGAGAACCGCGGGCAACATGAACGGCGCAATCGTCGGAATTACGCTCATCCGCAACTCACCCGCGAGCGGTTTCGTTGCCCCCGCCGCCAGCGCCGCCAGCTCCTCCGCCTCGCGCAGCACGCGGCGGGCGCGTTCGATGATCTGGTCACCGAGCGCGGTGAAGCGGACGACACGGCGGGTCCGTTCGACGAGCATCATGCCAAGCGCCGATTCCAGCTCTCGCACACCGGCGGACAGTGTCGATTGGGTGACATATGTCGCATCGGCAGCGCGGCCGAAATGGCCATGATCCTTGAGCGCCACCAGATATTGCAGCTGTTTCAGCGATGGCAGATAGGTTTGCACAATCGGACTCCGTCCCGCATAGTGGGGACCGTGACGGAAATTGTCTAGCGACCGGCCCTTGTCAACCGGCGGCGCAAGGGCAATTTTCCGGAATAGCACAAAGGTCGCGTCGCCATGTTCTCCTCGCTGATCGCCACACTCGATTCGATCAAGGCGCGCGACCCCGCGCGCGATCACGGTGGGAGATATTGCTGTATCCGGGTCTGCTTGCGGTCGGCATGCACCGCATCGCGCATTGGCTCTATGAGGCGGAGCTGTTTTTTCTGGCGCGCTTCGTCAATCATCTGGCCCGTCTGCTGACCGGGATCGACATCCATCCGGGCGCGCGGATCGGCAAGCATCTGTTTATCGACCATGGCTTTTCGGTGATCGGCGAAACCGCGATCATTGGTAATAATGTCACCATCTATCAGTGCGTGACGCTGGGCGGGACTGACCCGGCCAATGGTGTCCCCGGCAAACGCCACCCGACCCTGGAGGATGGCGTGATCGTCGGGTCGGGTGCGCAGATATTGGGACCGATTACGGTGGCCAGCCGCGCGCGAATCGGCGCCAATGCGGTGGTGACCAAGGATGTGCCGCCGCGATCGCTGGTCATCGGTGTGCCCGCCAAGCTCTTGCGCCAGCTCTCGGCGGAGGAAGCAGCGGCGCTGATCGACCATGCCCAGAAGTATCACCGGCTCGCCTTGGCCCATGCCGGTCGGGGGACCGACCTGGGGTTTGTCGCCCAGCCTCCCCAGCTTGGGCCGACTTAGGTTGGACCCAAGGCCCCAGGAATCCGCTGGGGAGTGGGCCTGGATGGAATCCAGATTCGCCCAGATTTTCTACTCGAATCCGCGCGAACTCTGTAAAATGAGAACCAATTAAGCTCGTTTTATAAGCGTCTAACGAAGAGGTTTTCAGATGGACTGGCGTATTGTGGTTGTGCTCGCTCCGATTATTCTTGCTGCAAGCTGGGCTGGTTTTAATATCTTCCAGGCCGCCTTGGGACAGATTCAGAAGGCGCTGGGCAAAGAGGGCTAAGCCCCGCGAGCTTTTGGGTGGCTCGGCTGTGCGGCGATCGCCTCGGGGGCGATCGCCGTTTTTCCCCTAGGTAAGCCCTGGCAGGTTCCAGCCAGACTTGCCCTGTTTGTGGGTGTTTGGTGGGCGTATTGGGCGATCGCTTTTTTTGCTGTTTTTTTGCTGTATTTGGGCGAAACTGCCATGACCGCTTCTTCCTGTCAGACTCCCATCCACGTCATCGGCGCAGGTCTCGCAGGCACGGAGGCGGCTTGGCAAATTGCCCAGGCAGGCATTCCGGTGATTTTGCACGAGATGCGACCGGTGCGCCGCAGCCCCGCCCACCACAGTCAATATTTTGCAGAGCTGGTCTGTAGCAATTCCTTTGGAGCCATGGCCACCGATCGAGCGGCGGGCCTGCTCCATGAGGAACTGCGCCAGCTCGGCTCCATCGTCATCGGCCAGGCGGATCACCATGCCGTGCCCGCTGGGGGAGCCCTGGCGGTGGATCGGGCAATGTTTAGCCAGGGCCTGACCGAGACCCTGGTGGCCCATCCGCTGATTGAGCTGCGTCGGGAGGCCGTGGCAGAAATTCCCACTGAGGGCATCGTGGTGTTGACAACGGGGCCCCTGACCAGCCCAGAGCTGGCCGAAGACCTCCAGCGCTTCACCGGCCAGGACTATTGCAGCTTTTTTGACGCGGCTAGCCCCATCATTGTCGGCGACTCGATCGACCAAACGTGGCCTTTTGGCCTCCCGCTCACGATCGCGGCGAACGACGGCCGCGCACAGTGACGGTCCGTCCACCTCGCACCCGAGAAGTTCGGCGAGTCGCTCGATATAGCCAAGCTCAATGATGTCACTCACTTGCTCACCTCCAGAGCCGCCAGTAACGCCCGACGAACGTCCTCGAACGGCGGAGTCTCGTCGTCAGGCTCCAACAGGCACGCGGCGGTACGGATTGCTGCTTTGAGACGCTCGACTTCTTCGGCCTCAATTCGGATTCGACCTTGTCCCTTCGGTCCGCCTTGGAGATAGTTCACGGTGACCGGCTGTCCACGGATGACAAGCATTCCGTGATCCGACTGGCCAAGCCATCCCCTGCGCAGCGTGAGGAGCTTCGCCGTCTGCTCGGAATCAGTCAGCTGCGTGGTGAAGGGATCTCGGTACGGCTTGATGACCTCGATGACTTGCTAGCGAATGCCGGAATCTGTCGCAGCTTGGCCGAAGCCGTGGTGGAGCTGACGGGGCCGGTCGCGAACTTAAGAAAAGGCCCGCGAAGAAAACGGCCTGCATCGTGTGCGGACCAAGGAATATCGGTTTCCCATCGACATCCTGTGGGTGGATGAAAGTCATCATGTGGTGCATATGCTGGAACACGCAGAGCCATGTGCTCAAGATCCTTGCCCCCCTTTTGGGGCCGCCACCCGACTCTGTTCGGTATGTGATACAGGCAGAATCGGGGTTCATTAGAAAAGCTGGAGTTGCAAAAGCGAACGAGCTCAAGTATGCCCTTCGTATGTAGCGTCTACGATAAGGGTCGAGGAATCACGCATGATGGATGGGTTTCAGAGAGTTGCACAGATCGACGAGGTGCCTCCGGGAAAGTCAAAGATTGTCACGGTTAATGACCGTCCGCTCGCGTTATTCAACGTCGAGGGGAAGTTGTACGCCATCCATAATAGCTGTCCCCATGAAGGGGGTCCGCTGATTGAGGGGAGACTCAAGGGGTATGTCATTGCCTGCCCTTGGCATGATCTGGCGTTCGACATCAGAAATGGGCAAGGCACCGACGGTGGCGGTTATTGCGTAGGGAGCTACGAAGTCCGGGTGGACGGGAATGATATTTTGATTGGCTCTCGACGGAAAGCATAAAAAGAGAAATCAGGTGGAACGGGTGTCTTCGCGACATGGATTGCGGATATCGACGTGAGTATTTCTAGTGCCGATCACAATCCTG
>JAAUPH010000107.1 GCA_012035435.1 Sphingopyxis sp.
CGCGCGGCGCGTCAACGCACCCTATCTGATCCGCGGCTGACGGCCACGCCCGATGGCCCGCGCCCCGCGCATATCAAGGACCGCGTCCGCGCGCTTGGGCCAACGGTGCGCCCCGACCTGACATTGAAACCCGCCGATCCTGCGGCGGGCGACTGGGTGATTTGATATGTACCAATATGACAAATACGACCAAGCCATGGTCGATGCGCGCGTCGAGGAATTCCGCGACCAGATCCGCCGCCGCATGTCGGGCGAGCTCAGCGAAGATCAGTTCAAGCCGCTGCGGTTGATGAACGGCCTCTATCTTCAACTCCACGCCTATATGCTGCGCGTGGCCATTCCCTATGGCACGCTCGATAGCCGCCAGATGCGCATGCTGGCGCATATCGCGCGCAAATATGACCGTGATTACGGCCACTTCACCACGCGGCAGAATATCCAGTATAACTGGATCAAGCTGGAGGAATGCGGCGATTTGCTCGCCGATCTGGCGAGCGTCGAAATGCACGCGATCCAGACCAGCGGCAATTGCATCCGCAACATCAGTTCGGACCAATATGCCGGGGCCGCTGCCGACGAGGTTGCCGATCCGCGTCCCTGGGCCGAGCTGCTGCGTCAATGGTCGAGCTTTCACCCGGAATTCAGCTTCCTGCCGCGCAAGTTCAAGATTGCCGTCATCGCCAGCGACGAAGACCGGGCGGCGATGCGGCTGCATGACATCGGCATCCAACTGGTGACGCGCGACGGCAAGCTGGGGGCGGCTTTCTACGTCGGCGGCGGCATGGGCCGCACCCCGATGATCGCGCCGCTGATCAAAGACTATGTCCCGATCGAGGATTTCCTGAGCTATGCGGAGGCGTGCCTACGCGTTTACAACCGCTATGGTCGGCGCGACAATATCTATAAGGCGCGGATCAAGATCCTGATTCATGAACTGGGCGCGGCCGAATATGCGCGGCAGGTTGACGAAGAATTTGCCCATGTAAAGTCCCTGGGCATCGATCCGCCAGCAACAGAGCTGCAACGGATTGCGGCTTTTTTTGCGTTGCCCGGGCCCATCGAAACCAACATTCGTCATTCCCGCGAAAGCGGGAATCCAGCTCCTGACGGCGATATCTTGCAAGGTCTGGAGTTGGACCCCCGCCTGCGCGGGGGTGACGCTGGGGAGGAATTTCAGAATTGGGTTCGGCAGGAACGTCAAGCCGCACAAAGCCCCCGGCTATGCCATCGTCAACATCAGCCTGAAGCCCGTTGGCGGCATCCCCGGCGATGCCACCAGCGCGCAGATGGATGTGATGGCCGATCTCGCCCAGCGCTACAGCTTTGACGAACTGCGCGTCACCCATGCGCAAAATATCGTGTTGCCGCATGTCGCGCAGCGCGATCTTCATGCAGTGTGGCAGGCGCTTAATGACGCCAAGCTGGCCGATGCGAATCTGGACCTGATCAGCGACATCATCGCCTGCCCCGGGCTCGACTATTGCAGCCTCGCCAATGCGCGGTCGATCCCGGTCGCACAGAAAATCGCGCGGCGCTTTGCCGATCTGGATCGCCAACGGGAACTTGGCGAGCTGAAGCTCAAGATTTCGGGCTGTATCAATGCATGCGGCCATCATCATGCCGGCCACATCGGCATTCTGGGCGTCGACCGGAAAGGCGTTGAGAATTACCAGCTGCTGCTTGGCGGATCGGGTGCGGAGGATGTCAGTTTGGGCAGCATCACAGGCCCCGGCTTTGATGAGGACGGCATTGTCGATGCCGTCGAGCGCGTCACGGACAAATATCTGGAATTGCGCGAGGAAGGCGAGCGTTTCGTCGACACCTATCGCCGCGCCGGAATGGCACCCTTTAAGGAGGTGATTTATGGTTGAGCAGCTGATCGCGGTCGGTGAAGAGCCCTGCGTCACGCTCGACGCCTTCCTCAACCAGTCGAACGCGACTGCGGTTCGGCTGGAACCTGATGAGGACGCCTGCGCGCTGATTCCGTATCTCGACCGGCTGACGCTGATCGAAGTGGCGTTCCCGAAATTTCGCGATGGGCGCGGCTATTCGGCGGGGCGGATTTTGCGCGAGGCGGGATATGCGGGCGAATTGCGCGCGCAGGGCGATGTGCTGGTCGACCAGATCGCCTTCCTCCAGCGCTGCGGTTTCGATAGCTTCACGCCCGAAAAGCCGCTGAACCCGGCGGATGTGGAAGCAGCTCTCGCACGCTTCCCGCACGCCTATCAACGCGCAGCAGACGGCGCTGTGCCAATCTGGAAATTGCGCCATGGGTGAGGCGGCGCGGCGGCTCGACATCATCGATACGGCCCCCGCCTTTGGGGCCGACGATGCCGCGCGGCTGAACGCTCGCTATGATGGGGTCGCCATTGCCGACATGCTGGCCGAGCTTCTGGCCAATCCGCCGTTCAAGCAAGTTGCGGCGGTGTCGTCGTTCGGGGCGGAATCGGCGGTGCTGCTCCACCTGATTGCCCAAATCGACAAGACGGTGCCGTTGATTTTCGTCAACACGCAGAAGATGTTTGGCGAGACACTGGCCTATCGCGACGCGCTGGCCGAGCGGCTGGGGTTCACGGATTTGCGCGTTTACCGACCCGATCCGCTGTTGCTCGCCCGGCGCGATGCGACCGGGCTGCGCTGGTCCTACGACCCCGATGGATGCTGCGATTTGCGTAAAACCGAACCGCTGCGTCGCGCCTTGTCCGGCTTCGATGCATGGATTTCAGGACGCAAGGCGTTTCAGGCCAAGACCCGCACAGCCCTGCCCCGCTTTGAGATTGATGATGGGCGGCTGAAGATCAATCCGCTCGCCGATTGGGACAAGGCGCGGATCGACGCCTATTTTGCCGAGCATGACCTGCCGAGGCACCCACTGGAGGCCGAGGGTTATCCGTCAATCGGCTGCTCGCCCTGCACGTCAAAGGTCCAGCCCGGCGAAGACCCGCGCGCGGGCCGCTGGCGGGGATGGGACAAGGTCGAATGCGGGATCCATGGCGAGGTGAGTGCGCTGCCAGGCCGCGATGATCCGGTTTTTAGCTTGGGTCCTGACCCTAAACCTCACTCATAATCCTCATAGGCCTGACTACTGTCGGCAAGATCGGTGAATTTGGTCGTCCGCGCTTCGAAATGCAGGCGGATCTTGCCCGTTGAGCCGTGGCGCTGTTTGGCGACGATCACTTCGGCAAGGCCGAACACACTTTCCATTTCCTGGGCCCAGGCTTCGTGCGCGGCGTGGACTTTGACATCGTCGCCGTCGCCAGGGCGTTTGGGTTCGCGCGCGGCGACGTAATAATCCTCGCGGAACACAAAGAGCACCATGTCGGCGTCCTGCTCGATCGAGCCGGATTCCCGCAAATCCGACAGTTGTGGGCGCTTGTCTTCGCGTTGCTCGACGGCGCGGCTGAGCTGCGAGAGTGCCATCACGGGAACATTCAGCTCCTTCGCCAATGTTTTAAGGCCGCGCGATATCTCACTGATTTCCTGAACGCGGTTGTCGCCCTTGCTGCTCGTCCCCTGCAGCAATTGCAGATAATCGACAATGATGAGTCCAATGCCATGCCGCCGTTGCAGCCGCCGCGCGCGGGTGCGCAGGCCCGCGATGGTCAGGCCGGGCGTATCGTCGATGAACAGCGGCAGCGATTGCAGCCGCTGCGCTGCGCGCGAGAGCGACTGGAAATCATCCTTGCTGATTTTCCCCATGCGCAGCGATTCGCCGCTGATCCCCGATTGTTCGGCGAGCACGCGCGTGGCGAGCTGATCCGCCGACATTTCGAGGCTGAAGAAAGCGGTTTTCGCCCCCATATTCTTTTCGGGCGGGATGCCGTCTTCCTCGTCGCGGCGGAAACGTTCGGCGGCGCTGAAGGCGATGTTGGTGGCCAGCGACGTCTTGCCCATGCCCGGACGACCGGCAAGGATGAGCAAGTCCGAATTGTGCAGCCCGCCGATCTTGGCGTTCATGCTGGCCAGCCCGGTGGTAACGCCCGACAGGCTGCCGCCTGAATTGAGCGCGCGTTCGGCCACATCGAGCGCGGCCTTGGTCGCCTGACCGAAGTTTTTGACCGTGCCAAGCTCCGCCTCACCGCCCGCCACGCGGTAAAGCGCGGTTTCGGCCTCCTCAATCTGCGCCTGCGGATCGACACGCTCGCTGGTGTCGAGCGCATTGTCGACCATCACGCGGCCAACGCCGGCGAGTTCGCGCAGCAAGGCGAGATCGAAAATCTGCCGCGCAAAATCCCGCGCACCGATAAGGCCCGCGCCGCTGCCCGTCAGCTGGGCCAGATAAGCGGGTCCGCCGAGCGATTTCATTGCCTCATCCGCCTCAAAAAACGGCTTCAGCGTTACCGGGTTGGCGATCATGTTGCGCTCAATCAGCGTCATCGTCTGTCCAAAGATGCGGCCATGAAGCGGTTCGAAGAAGTGCGCGGGCGTCAATGCGACGGGCAAATCTTCCGCGACTCGATTGTCGATCAGCAGCGCACCCAAAAACGCGGCCTCCGCCTCGATATTGCGGGGCAGTTGCGGGGCTTCGCCAGTGTTGGCGGTAGTGGGCAGGCGGACGACATCGGACATTGAGCTTGCCATGCTCCGACACGGCGCGCGGCGCAATGCCCGCGCATGCAAATACGGCGGACAGCTCTGTGGATAAGCCTCTTGCCCTCATGCGCCCCTTCGGCGAAGAGGCGTATCCGTGACCGAAGACCGCCGCATCATCTCCGTTGATCTTGATGAAACAACGATCGTCTGGCGCAACGCCGACGTTGAACAGGAACGACGCGTCGCGATTTTCGATTTGCTGGAAGACAATATATTCGTGCCGCAGCGCGAGCATGAGGATGGCTATGCCGGGCCGTACCGTTTAAAGCTTCGGGTCGAAGACGGTCGGTTGGTGTTTGAAATCGCCCGTGAAAATGGCGAGCTGCTGGAAGCGATCATTCTGGGCCTAGGCCGGTTCCGCCGCCCGATCCGCGATTATTTCGCCATTTGCGACAGTTATTATCAGGCGATCCGCACCGCGACCGCACAGCAGATCGAGACGGTCGATATGGCCCGCCGCAGCCTGCACAATGAAGGCGCCGAAATGCTGATCGAGCGGCTGGAGGGGAAGATTACGGTCGATTACGATACGGCCCGGCGGTTGTTCACGCTGATCTGCGTCCTCCATATCAAGGGTTGAGGGCGTGGGCGCGACATTGAAAACGCTGCTCCGCCGCATGGCCGGGTGGATAGTGCTGCTGCTGATCGCGGGCGGCGCCGCAATCTGGTGGGCGGCGAGGTGGACGCCCGGCCGCGCCGACTATCCGGTCCAAGGCGTCAGTATCAGTGCCGCCAATGGTTCGGTCGCATGGGGGCGGGTGAAAGCCGCCGGCGCCGAATTCGCCTATATCGCCGCGACCGATGGCGTAGGCGGAAGCGACGCTCGTTTCGCCGCCAACCGCGAGGGCGCGGCGGCGCAGGGGATTCGCAGCGGCGCGGTCCATCGTTACCGCCTGTGCAGCTTTGCCGCAGATCAGGCCGCCAATTTCATCCGCAATGTGCCGCGTGATCCTGCGGCGTTGCCAACCGCGGTCTGGCTGGAACTTGACGAAGACTGCGCTGCCAAGCCCAGCCGCGCTCTGCTGCTGTCCGAGCTCACCACATTCCTGGCGCAGATTGAAGCGCATATGGGCAAGCGTAGCATCATCGCGCCAAGTGCATCCTTTGATGCCGAATATGAGCTTTCACGCGACGTCGCGCGGACGACCTGGGTGCGCGGGTTTTTCTTCATGCCCAGCTATGGCGCGCACGACTGGACGATGTGGCAGGCGAGCGACTATGTCCGCATCAGCGGGGCCGAAGGCACGGTCGGCTGGAATGTGGTGCGCGGGGATGGCGATGGCGGACAGTGACGATATCAGCGTGTTGATCGCCGCGGCGCGCGCGGCGGCGGCGCATGCCTATGCGCCATACTCAGGATTTCATGTGGGGGCGGCCTTGCTGCTGGATGACGGCAGCATGGTCAGCGGGGCCAATGTTGAGAATGCCAGCTATGGCCTGACGCTGTGCGCCGAAACGGTCGCCGTGGCAAAGCTCGCCAACATGGGCGCACTGGCAATGGTGCGCGCGGTTGCGATCATCGGCGGCCGGCCGAACGACAAGGGCGTGCTGATCGGCAGCGATCCTGTCCATCCCTGCGGCCGGTGCCGCCAAATGCTCAATGAAGCGGCGGAGCGAGCGGGGGTCGATATGGCGGTGCATTGCGCTTCGGGCGACGGCGGCACGGTGACGAGCTATCGCCTGAGCGAATTGCTGCCGCACAGTTTTGGGCCGAAGGATTTGGGGCTGGCGTGAGGGGCTTGCGCTAACGAGCCCATCTCGCCACACCCGCGCGCCATGGCAATTCTTTCCGACAAATGGATTCGTGAACAGGCGAACACGCACGGCATGATCGAGCCGTTCGTCGAAGCGCAGCGGCGTGACGGCTGCATCAGCTATGGCCTGTCCTCTTATGGCTATGACGCGCGCGTGGCCCCGGAGTTCAAGATTTTCACCAATGTCCATTCGACCGTGGTCGATCCCAAAAATTTCGATCCGCAGAGCTTTGTCGATATGCAGACCGATTGCTGCATCATCCCGCCGAACAGCTTCGCCCTCGCCCGCACGGTCGAATATTTCCGTGTACCAGAAGATGTGCTGGTCATCTGCCTCGGCAAATCCACCTATGCACGCTGCGGCATCATCGTGAATGTCACCCCGCTGGAGCCGGGTTGGGAGGGGCATGTGACGCTGGAATTCTCGAACACCACGCCCCTGCCCGCCAAGATATATGCCAATGAGGGGGCGTGCCAGTTCCTGTTCCTGAAAGGGAATGAACGCTGCGAAACAAGCTATGCCGACCGCGCGGGCAAATATATGGGCCAGAAGGGCGTGACCTTGCCGCGGTTGTAGGGACCAGCTCGCCACTCCCTCCCCTTCATGGGAGGGAGGGGCAGGATCAGATATGCCCCTATTTGCCAGTCTAAGCCTCGCTGAATAACCAAATGGGTTCGTTTGCACCCAGGTAGCAACATAACCCCAAAACCGCTCCGGCACCCCTCCAAATGCCCCTGCGAGTGTTTCGGCAGATTTCCGCGCCCTCGCCCGCGCACGATTTGCACTAGCTCGCCAACCGCGCTACACTTGCTTTACGTTTACGTAAAAGAGAGGCCGCCATGTCCAACACCCGCGAATTCGACATTATCGTTTACGGCGCGACCGGGTTCACCGGGCGGCTGGTGGCCGAATATCTGACCCAGCATTATGCGGGCCGCAAAGATGCGCCCAAATGGGCGATGGCGGGGCGCAGCCTCACCAAGCTGGAAGAGGTGCGCGACGCGCTGACCGAAGCCGCGCCACCACAGCTAGAGTCGCTTTATTCCGCTGGCGATGTGTCGATTTACCAGTTACGACCGGAGTGAGTTTTTATCACTTCGCCTCTTCCAGACGGTCATGCGCGGGCGGCGGCGATCATTTCAGAATGGTTTGCGGGCAAGCTGGGCAGCAGTGTGTCCGGTGCAGAGCGTAGTCAGGCCGCGCGTGTTCTGCCGGATTTGTTTGGTTATCACATTCTGCAATTGGGCCAATGCGCTGACAGACATTTATTGGACAGCAGCCGTATCCATCACCGGATTGTGAC
>JAAUPH010000108.1 GCA_012035435.1 Sphingopyxis sp.
CGGCTCAGCGTGCAGATACGCCGCGCGTGGTGTCGATCGGCCCCGGCGGCTTCATCCGTCAGGGTCCCGGCGAACAGCAAGCCCCCGATCCCCCCGGCCCCGCCGCGCCGTCTGGTCCCGGCCAAGCCCAGCCCGGAAATTGCTAACAAGACCAGTCTGCTCGATCTCAACGACCGCATCTGTCGCTGGCCGATGGGGCATCCCGGCGAGCCTGACTTTCATTTTTGTGGTCAGCAGGTGAACCCTGGTTTTCCCTATTGTGTCGAACATTGCGGCCGTGCCTATCAGGCACAGATGCCGCGCGGCACGCGCCGTCCGCCCCCGCCCCCGCCCTTCGGAGGCCCGCGCGTCCGGTGACACGCGAGGGGTTTGACTAAGGTTTTGGCGCGCTGCTGGGCTTCGAAATGGAAGACCGGCGTGAGGGCTATGGCCCGATGGCGCTCGACATCGATCCCGAACGCCTTTTCAACCCGCAGGGCGTTGCGCATGGCGGGGCCAGCAATTCGCTGGCCGACACTGCCATGGGCGGCGCCCTGACCACCCGGATTGCCGACGATCATTGGTGCGCCACCATCGAGGTCAAGATGAACTATCATGTCGGTATCCGGGCGGGCCGACTGATCTGTGAAGCCAATGTCTTCCATGCTGGCAAACGCGTCGGCAACATCGACGCCCGACTGTATCAGGGCGCGGTGCTGGTCGGCAGCGCCAACGGCAATTTTGCGATCTTTCCGGTACCCGCAACGCCGCGCTGAGGTTGCTGGACAGCGCCGCGCACTGCGGCCTATAGCATCATCATGAGTCACGATTTGTTCGACACCGCTGGCGCGGCCCCCGAAACCTATAATGCGTCGCAGATTGAGGTGCTGGAGGGGCTGGAACCTGTCCGCCGCCGTCCCGGCATGTATATCGGCGGGACCGACGAGCGCGCGCTGCACCATCTTGCCGCCGAAGTGCTCGACAACAGCATGGACGAGGCAGTCGCCGGGCATGCCACGCGGATTGAGATTATGCTCGATGCCGGTAACCGGCTGACCATTACCGACAATGGCCGCGGTATTCCAGTCGATCCGCACCCCAAATATCCCGGGAAATCAGCGCTCGAAGTCATCATGACCACGCTCCATTCGGGCGGGAAGTTTGAAGGCAAAGCCTATGCCACCTCGGGCGGCCTCCACGGTGTCGGCATCAGCGTAGTCAACGCGCTGTCGAGCGAGACGGTGGTCGAAGTAGCGCGTGCCAAGCAGTTGTTTCGCCAGACTTTCGTGCGCGGCGTGGCCGAAGGCAGCCTCCAAGAATTGGGCCCGACGCAAAATCGGCGCGGAACGAGCGTCAGCTTTGTCCCGGACACCCAGATTTTCGGCGAGCATGGAAAGTTCAAGCCGGCCCGCCTCTATCGCCTCGCGCGGTCCAAGGCCTATTTATATGCTGGCGTTGAGATACGCTGGAAATGCGCGGCTGAGCTGATCGGTGACGACACCCCGGCCGAGGCCGTGTTTCAGTTTCCCGGCGGGCTTGCCGATCATCTGCGCGAACAATTGGGCAGCCGCGAATGTGCGACCGCTGAACCTTTCATCGGGCGCCATGATTTCCCCGATGATCAGGGCCGCGCCGAATGGGCAATTGCCTGGCCGCTATGGTCGGACGGCAGTTACAGCTGGTATTGCAACACCATCCCGACGCCGGCAGGCGGCACGCATGAGGCCGGCCTGCGCGCTGCGCTTACAAAGGGATTGCGGGGCTTTGGCGAGCTGATCGGGCAGAAAAAAGCGTCGCAGATTACTGCCGATGACGTCTTTAACGGCTGCGAGCTTATGCTGTCGGTGTTCATCCGCGACCCGCAGTTCCAAAGCCAGACGAAAGACCGCCTCACCTCACCCGAAGCGGCGCGCCTCGTCGAAAATGCGATGCGCGACCATTTCGACCATTTTCTATCCGACAATATGGACCGGGGCCGCGCTCTGCTCGGGCTGGTGCTGGAACGGATGGACGAGCGGCTGAAGCGCAAAGCCGAGCGCGAGGTAAAGCGCAAGACCGCGACCAGCGGACGCAAGCTCAGGCTCCCCGGCAAGCTTACAGATTGTGCTAACGACGGCCCCGAAGGCACCGAATTGTTTATCGTTGAGGGTGATAGCGCCGGCGGTAGCGCCAAACAGGCGCGCGACCGCAAGACACAGGCGATCCTGCCCATTCGCGGCAAGATTTTGAACGTCGCCAGCGCCAGCGCCGATAAAATCCGCGCCAATCAGGAAATCGCCGATCTGGGTCTCGCCTTGGGTTGCGGCACACGCAAGGATTGCGATGCCGACCGGCTACGCTACGAAAAGATCGTGATCATGACCGACGCCGATGTTGACGGCGCGCATATTGCGACCTTGCTGATGACCTTCTTCTTTCAGGAAATGCCCGAAATTGTACGGGCTGGACATCTTTATCTGGCGCAGCCGCCGCTATACCGCCTCACCTCCGGCAGCATGTCGGCTTATGCGCGCGATGATGCGCACCGCACTGAGCTGGAAGCAAACCAGTTTAAGGGCAAGCGCGTTGATGTTGGCCGGTTCAAGGGCCTTGGCGAGATGAACCCGGCCCAGCTGCGCGAAACCACGATGGATCCGGCAACGCGGTCGATGCTGCAAGTGACGTTGCCGCAGGAATATGAAGGGCGGCATCAGGTCAAGGATCTGGTCGACCGACTGATGGGCAAGCACCCCGAACACCGGTTTCAGTTTATTCAGGCCAATGCCACAAGCCTTGATGCGGAGGCGATTGACGCCTGATTCTGGGAGGGTCCGATGCGGAGGCTTATACTGTTAATTTTGGCGCTGGTCGCCGCGCAGCTACCCCAAACTGCGGCTTCGGCTCAGCAACCTGCAACGGCGGCTGTGGCTTTTGCAGACCGTGCAGCTCAACTGCCAGCGGTGCTCGAAGGGAAGTTGCCCTTCACCGACTTCTTCACGGCAGAATTTCTCGCCGCCATTCCTCCAGCGCAGCTAAGCGCGGTTACCGCTTCGCTATTGGCCCAGCATGGTGCGCCGCAGGGGGTCGAGCGTATCGATGCCGTGGACGATGTGCGCGGCACGGTCCATATCCGGTTCGCGAAGGCCATCGGACAATTTCAGATGACCATTGATCCGGCACAGGGCGGCCGCGTGGCCGGCTTGCTCGTGGCCGCATTTTCGTCGCCCGATGACAGCAGTGCCAAAGTCATGTCCGAAATCAGGGCGCTTCCCGGAGTGACCAGTCTTCAGGTTGCCCGGATTGACGGCGCGGCGCCCGTTGATCTGATCAGCCACAACCCAGATCAGGCGTCGCCATCGGCTCGACATTCAAGCTCTATATTTTGGCAGAACTGGCGCGGCGCATCGCACGCGATGAAATGCGCTGGAATGACGTCACAACGCTCAGCAGGCGATCATTCTCGTCCAAAGGTACCGAACATTGGCCTGCCGACGCGCCGGTCACGCTGCACAGCCTTGCAGCCTGGATGGTGTCAGTCAGTGACAATAGTGCAACCGACGTCCTGCTCGCGCTCCTGGGCCGGGACGCCGTTGGTAAACAGATGACCGTAATTGGTAACAGCGCCGCAGCCCGAAACCTGCCCTTTCTCAACACGGTGGAGGCTTTTGCCCTGAAGGCCGAAACCAATGCCGCATTGCGCGCCCGGTTTCTGGCCGCAAACGAGGCGGAGCAGCGCCGCATAGTTGACGCCGCCGCCGACCAGCTGACGCTGAATGTCGTCGAAGGAGCCATGTTCGTCGGCAAACCGCTGTACATCGATAGCATCGAATGGTTCGCCAGCAGCCGCGATCTGGTGCGCCTGCTGGATCATTTGCGGACCGCGGACAGCGCAGACGCACGCGCCATCATGGCGATCAACCCCGGCATATCCCGCGATGCGGCGGCTCGCTGGAGCTATATTGGCTACAAGGGCGGTAGCGAATCCGGGGTCATCTCGATGAGCTTTTTGCTGCAATCCAAAGCTTGCCGCTGGTATGCAGTGACCGGAAGCTGGAATGACGTCAACGCACCGGTCGATAACGGCAAATTCACAGCGCTGATGCAGCGGCTGGTCGATCAGGTAGCCAAGGACGACGCGGCGATATCTTGAACCATGAGCGCCTGAACCAGCGCTTTGACCTTTTTCTGGCGCCATTGCGGGGTCGGGGCAACCAGCCAATAGGCGCTCTTACTTGGTTCCAGGGCGCCAATCGCGCGCACGCGGCCTGCCGCCAAATCCCCTTCAGCCAGTATTGCAGGCACACAGGCTTGGCCAGACCGTTGGCGGCAGCGTCGATCGCCAACCCTGCATCGCCCAACCGCAAGGCGCTTCCCCCCGGCGACGGACAGCCGGGCCAGGCAATCCGCGTGTCGGGTGCCGCACCCGGCCCGGCAACAATCACCATGGTGCCTTTTGGCCAGCATCGCACCTTCATGCTCGCCGGGCCCTTCGGCAAACCAGATGGCGAGATCAAGATTGGCTTCGGTAAATCGATCGGTTGGTCGGCCGAAACCAGCGTAAAGCGCACATCGGGCGCCTGCTGGCTATAGCGTGCCAGCCGCGGGGCCAGCCATTTCGCCGTGAAATCACGCGGCGCGGCAATCGTCAGCGACTGCGAACTTTGGCCCGCCTGCATTGCGCGCACCGATTCTTCGAACATCAAAAAGCCCTGACGCAGCGCATCAAGCCCGGCCTCAGCCTCGCCCGTCAACTCAAGCCCCTTGGGCGTCCGCCGGAACAGCACCAATCCCAGCATATCTTCGAGCGCGCGTATTTGCTGCCCCACCGCTGCCGGAGTCACGGCAAGTTCATCAGCCGCCTTGGTAAAACTGAGGTGCCGGGCCGCCGCGTCGAGCACGCGCATCCCGTTGAGCGGCAGATGGGTCCGCTTCATGACGCGAGCGACGGAGCAACCAGCGGGAAATGCGGAATGGCGATCAGGAAATGCCGGTCATCCCCATCGACCATCTCGTAACTGCCAACCATCGACCCTTCTGGCGTGGTTAGCGGACAGCCAGAGACATAATCATAGCTGCTGCCCGGCGCGATGATCGGCTGGACGCCAACAACGCCCTCGCCGGTTACCTCATGCACCGATCCGCTGCCATCGACGATCCGCCAGTGCCGGGTGAGCAACTGTACCGGCAGGTCACCCTCATTCTCAATGCGGATATGATAGGCCCAGAACCAGCGTTTCAGCCCCGGCTGCGACTGTTCGGGCAGAAACGATACAGACACGCGCACCGTAACCCCGTCGGTCGTTTGCGAGAAGGGAAAGAGCGCGCCGATCATGCTGCTGTGTTCGCTCAAAGCCCCGCTCGGGTCAATGCCCGGTCGAGGTCTTCGATCAGGTCGGCGGGATCTTCGAGCCCCACATTGATCCGCAACATGCCTTCGACCACGCCCATATCGGCGCGGGCTTCCTCGCCAACACTGTGGTGCGTGGTGGATGAAGGATGGCACATCAAACTTCGCGCATCGCCGATATTGTTGGAGATATCGATCAGTTCCAGCCCATTGAGCAGCGCCATCGCACGCTCGCGGCCGCCATCGACGATGACGGAGAAAATCGGCCCGCACGCGCGCATTTGCGCCATCGCGAGATTGTGCTGCGGGTGGCTGGGCAGGCCAGGGTGGAGCATCTGCTGCACCCGGCCTTCCAGAAAGCGCCCAACCGCAAGCGCGTTTTCGGACTGCCGCATCGCCCGCAGTTCCAGCGTCTCGAGCCCCTTATGCACCACCCACGCGTTAAACGGCGACAGGTTCGGCCCCGTATTGCGCTGAAATGGCAGCAGCACATCGTTGATGAACGCCGCACTGCCGCACACCGCCCCGGCAAGGACGCGGCCCTGCCCTTCCATCAATTTGGTGGCTGAATAAGCGATAACGTCCGCCCCAAACTCCAACGGCCGCTGTAACGCGCTAGTGGCAAAGGCATTATCGACCACAGTTACGATGCTGCGCGCGCGGGCGAGGCCGCAGACAAAAGCCATATCCACGATGTCCATCGTCGGATTGGCCGGAGTCTCAAAGAAAAACACTTTGGTGCTGGGCCGGATCGCGGCCTCCCACGCTTTGTTATCGCGCCCGTCGACCACCGTCGTGTCGATGCCAAAGCGCGGCAGCAAGGTATCGACCAGCCAGCGGCACGATCCAAAGGCCGCTTTCCCGGCAACCACATGATCGCCGACCGACAGTTGACACAGCAGCGCCGTCGTCATCGCCGCCATGCCGGTCGCCTGCACCCGGCACGCCTCTGCCCCCTCCATCAGCGCGATACGTTCCTCCAGCATCGCCACCGTTGGGTTTTGCAGCCGCGAATAGGTCATACCAGCATCATCGCCCGCAAAACGCGCGGCCACGGTTTCGGCGTCGTCATAAGTATAGCCGGACGACAGGAACAACGCCTCGGACGTTTCACCATGTTCGCTGCGCCACGTACCCCCGCGCACCGCCAGCGTCGCGGGCCGCCACTTGGCCGTTTGGGCGCGGTCGAAACCGCTGGTCTTTTTCATGCCGCCAATTCCTGTTCCAAAGCCGCCAGTACCGCATTGCCGATATCGCGCGTGCCCATTGTTCCGCCCAGATCGCCGCTGCGCGCGCCACCCGCCAGCGCGCGCGCCACTGCGGCTTCGATCCGCGCTGCGTTTGCCTCATCACCGCCGGAGTGGCGCAGCAGCATCGCTAGCGACAAGATCATCGCCATGGGGTTCGCCTTGCCCTGTCCCGCAATATCGGGCGCGCTGCCGTGGATCGGCTCGTACAGCCCCCGCGTCCGCTACCCAGCGACGCGCTGGCCAGCAGACCGATCGAGCCGACGCACATGCTCGCCTGATCGGACAGGATATCGCCGAACAAGTTTCCGGTAACGATGACGTCAAACTGGCCCGGATTGCGGACCAGCTGCATTGCGGCATTGTCGACATACATGTGGCTCAGCGTCACAGCGGGATAATCCGCAGCAACCTCAATCACCACGTTGCGCCACAGCTGCGACGTTTCGAGCACATTGGCCTTGTCCACCGAACACAGCCGCCCACCACGGCCTTGTGCCGCCCGAAAGGCGACGTGCGCGATGCGGCGCACTTCGCTCTCGCTATACGCCATGACGTCATAACCCTGCCGCTCCCCGCTGGCCGTAGTCCGCATCCCCTTCTCACCGAAATAAACATCACCATTGAGCTCGCGCACGATCAGCAAGTCGATGGCGCGCGCGACTTCCGGGCGCAGGGCAGAGCGGTCCTCCATCCCCGCGAACAGCTTGGCCGGGCGCAGATTCGCGAACAGACCAAGCTCGGCGCGTAGGCCCAATATGGCCTGCTCAGGGCGCAAGTGCCGCTCGACGGCATCGTAGCGCGAATCGCCCACCGCTCCGAACAGAATGGCGTCAGCCGCCTTTGCCTTGGCCAATGTTTCTGGGGGCAGCGGATGTCCGGTGGCGGCATAGGCTGCTCCGCCGACCAGCGCATGCTCGACATTGACGTCAAGGCCGAGCGCGGCCAGCACACGCTCCGCCTCAACCATGATTTCCGGCCCGATCCCGTCGCCCGCCAGTGCTAGAATTTTCATGCCAAACATAACTTCCTACCCCGTCCACCCT
>JAAUPH010000109.1 GCA_012035435.1 Sphingopyxis sp.
GCTGACGCAGCGGCGCAGCCCCAGCTGCACCGACCAAGTGAGGCAGGTCATGGCGGCGAGCGCGCTGCTGGCGCTCGCGGCCTGTGGTTCGCCTGCCCCCGAACAGGCTGATAATGAGGCATCTGCGCCGCCAGCTGGTGCCGCGCCGGTGGCGCCAACGGCAGCGATGGGCGAGCAAATCTACAAGCGCTGCGCCGCGTGCCACACCATCGACAAGGGCGGCCGAAATGGTATCGGCCCCAATCTTCATGGGGTGGTGGGCCGCGCAGTCGCGTCAGTCCCCGGTTTTGCCTATTCGCCTGCGCTCAAGGCCAAGGGCGGGGTGTGGGACACGGCGGCGCTGGATGCTATCTGAAATCCCCCCGCGCAGCCGTGCCGGGCAACCGCATGAGCTTTGCGGGCATCTCTGAGGCGGCGGAGCGTGAAGCGCTGAGCCTGTATCTGGCGGAACAGAATTAGCTTACGTCATGACGAGCGGAGCGGGGCTATAACGATCATCAGCCCTTTACCCCGTAAAACTCGGTCACGATCGCCCACGCTTCTTCGGCGGTTTCGACAAAGCGGAACAGGTCGAGGTCCGGCGCGCTGATCACGCCTTCCTCGACCAACGCGCCAAAATTGACAACACGTTCCCAAAATTCGCGGCCGAACAGCACGATCGGGATCGGCTTGATCTTGCCGGTCTGGATCAGCGTCAGCAGTTCGAACATTTCGTCAAACGTCCCGAAGCCGCCCGGAAAGACGCACACGGCGCGGGCGCGGAGCAGAAAGTGCATCTTGCGTAGCGCGAATAGTGGAACTGAAAGCTGAGATCCGGGGTGACGTAGCGGTTGGGCGCCTGCTCATGCGGCAGGACGATATTGAGCCCCACCGATTCGCGGCCGACATCGGCGGCTCCGCGGTTTGCCGCCTCCATGATCGACGGCCCGCCGCCCGAACAGACGACGAAATTGCGTTTGCCATCCGCATCGGGCGGAAACACGCTGGCAAGGCGGGCGAGCTTGCGTGCTTCTTCATAATAGCGCGCCTTGGCCTTCAGATTGCGGGCGATCGTGCGTGTGGTATCGTCGGTTGCCGCCGCCTCTAGCCCGTCGGCTGTTTCGGGTTCGGGAATGCGCGCCGAGCCATAAATGACCAGCATGGATTCGATATTGGCTTCATCCAGCAACAATTCGGGTTTGAGCAATTCCAGTTGGAACCGCACCGGGCGCAAATCTTCACGCAGCAAGAAATCCGTATCCTGAAAAGCGAGTTTATACGCGCCGCTCTGCGTTTGCGGGGTCGACACATTGTGCTTGGCGAATTCGGAGCTTTCCTCGGCCTTGTGGAAAGCGCTGCGATGGGGAGTTTTATCGGTCATCGGATCTGCGCTAAACGCTGGATACGAAAAAGCCAAGCCAGCGCACTTTCGGTCGGTTTCGGTGGCGGCGAAACCTTAGAGCGTGATGAGAAGAAGTTTGTGCACCGTGACGGAGCACAAACTTCTTCTCATCACGCTCTAACGGCAATAACCCGCCCCGCTCATGTCGAAATGGAAGTGATTGGCGTGCTGGCGGTTATAGTCGGGGCCGAGCACCGTGCCAAAGCGTTTGCAAGCCGAGGCATGAAGCGTGCGCAGAAATTGCCGCTCATCCTCTGCACCCTGCCAGCCGTCCAGCAAGGTGATGCGGCGGCCATCGGCCAGCACGAATGCCGACACATCGACTGCATTGGCATAGGCATGCTGTGACAGTCGGCCCGATTGCCCGCCATTGACGTTGCGGCAGCTGTAGGTGCCGAAAGTTTCAACCTTCACCACTTCGCTGTCCAGATATTTGCGCGCGGCCGGACGGACCGCATATTGCACCCAGGCCGCGAAGTTGCGCGCGAGGGGACAGGTCATCGCGCCCAAATTGGCCACGGGGGTGCCGATATCGAGCAGCTTTACCGAATCAATAGCGCCGCAGCCTCCGCCAAGATCCTGATTGGCGAGCGGGGTATAACGAACACCGGCCCGGCCGAGATCGGCGAGACACTGGCGCGATTCTGGCGACGAGAACGCCGATGACGCCGATTGCGTGACAGGCTTGCGCACCGGCCGATCACCGCCCCCAATGCAACCCGCCAGCAAAAGCGGCAAAGCAAGCGCCGCGAGGCGAAGGGCAGGTTGGGTTAGCATGATGGCCCCAAGCGTTCGCAAATCATGGTTAACGGGGCGTTAAGCGGTGTCGCATTTCTTGCGAACGATTATCAATAAGCTTGACGGCGGGATTACGACGCCTTAGCGACGCGGCATGGCGATGCTCCGGTCCCTGCGCGATTCCCTGCCGATATTCTGGCTGCTGCTGGCGGTGCCCGCGCTGCTGCAGCTGTCGGGCTGGTGGTCCGGCCGCATTGACACGGTGGACATGCTGCACCCCACCGGCGAGACAAGTGCGCGGCTGATGATCGCGGCGATGCTGATCGGTCCGATGATGGGCCTGATGGGGCCACGCGACAGGCTCCGCTGGCTACTCGCGCGGCGGCGGGCGCTAGGGGTGGCAGCCTTTTGTTATGCGCTGCTTCATATGATTTTCTATGTCATCGACATGGGCAATGTCGGTGACATGCTGGCCGAGGCGCTGGCGCCGGGCATCTGGACCGGCTGGGCGGCGTTGCTGTTGATCATCCCAATGGCGCTGACCAGCAACAATGCCGCGATGCGCAGGCTGCGCCGCGGTTGGAAGCAGGTGCAGCGGCTCGCCTATCCCGCCGCGCTGCTGACCCTGCTGCATTGGGCGTGGGTGCACAACAGTTATACTGCTGCGCTCGCCCATCTTGCGCCGCTCGCACTTGTGTGGCTTTTACTGACGGTACGGCGGCTCTCCACCAATCTCCCCTCCCCCCAAATCCAGTCAGGAGTTTGACGATGCGTACCTTTATTTTTACCGCCATTGCTGCTGCCGGGCTTGCTGCGTTTACCGCCACGCCGGCGACCGCGACAGGTGCGATCAAGTGCCAGGCTGGTCCGCAGACCGGCTGGAAAACCAAGGAAGCGCTGACCGCCATGCTGGTCAAGGAAGGCTGGACCGTGCGCAAGGCCAAGGTCGATGGCGGCTGTTACGAAGTTTATGGCACCACCCCCGAGGGTGACCGGGTCGAGGCCTATTTTCACCCCGTCAGCTTTGAAAAGCTGTATGTCGCGCGCCGCGGCCAAGTGCTGTTCCGCAAGGCAGGCTACTGACTTCAACGCGTTGGGAACACCACAGAAAGGGGGCCGAAACCGGCCCCCTTTTGCTTTGTCCTGCAGCGCCAGTCAGGCGTAGGCCACCGCTACCTTGGGGCGGCGGCGCATTGCTCCGCCGATCAGGCCAAAGCCGAGGATCAGCATCGCCCAGGTTGCGGGGTTCCGGAACCGCGCCGGGGAACGGCAGGCCACTGGCCGAACCATCGCGGATTTCCGGCGCCGACGAATCAATGCCCTGATAGCGGACGCTGAAGTCCGACAGGGTGATCGACGAGAGCGCCGACGCATAGGTCAGGTTAAAGGTGCCATTGGCGCTGACGCCGTTGGCCAAACCCTGGTTCGCGCCGGTGCAATTGCCATTGGGGCCTGCATCCTTGAAGCAGAGCTCAAGATTCGCGAGCCCATTGGGCTGCTGACCCGCCGCAATCACGTTGAAGATGCCCGAAGGCGCCGAAACGCTGGTGAAATTGGGGTTCGAGTTGAACCCGAAAATCGTGACGCGCGAGGCATCGATCGGTCCGCCGGACGCGTTGGTCAGTGTGTAGCTGAAATTATAGCTGTTCCCCGTCACGCCAAGAAAATTGACCAGCAGGGTCGATGTCAGCCCAGGGATAGTCGTCCCATTTTTGCCCGTGAATCCGTTGAAGTTCAGAGTGAACGATCCCGGACCGGTCGCCGGAGTGATTACCGCGCTCGGCTGGCCGGGCGCGAGGTAGGTGAGGACGACCGCAGCATTGGCGGCCGGAGCGGCGGCAAGGCATGCGCCAAGCAGCATCGATTTTGCAGGAATCTGTTTCACTGAGTCGCGCGCGCCCTCGGGCATGTTCCTGATTTATTGTTCAAATACGCTGCGACCGGCTTCTGGTAAACGAGCCGATAATCGATTGTCTTAAATGAGTCGATTACGGAATTGCGTTCGGTAAAAAATGTTTCGGCATGGCGCAGATTCTTCAGATCATATAACCGCCACGCCGACCGGGCATCCGCTCTGACCATTCAGCGCTATTCATTTGACAAGACCACGCTTCCCCTTAAACGCGGCGCCGGGCCACGCGGTCCCAACGCCGCGCGTGCTCTCTGCAAGGAGAGATTGTATGACGAATATCCCGACGCCGCAGTTACGCCCCGCGCGCCCGTTTTTTTCTTCCGGACCCTGCGCCAAGCCGCCGGGCTGGTCCCCCGATAAGCTCAGCACCGATCCGCTTGGCCGCTCACACCGGGCCAAGATCGGCAAGTCGCGCCTTGCGCTTTGCATCGATTTGATGCGCGAGATGCTGCACCTCCCCGATACCCACCGCATCGGCATTGTGCCCGGATCGGACACTGGCGCCTTTGAAATGGCGATGTGGACGATGCTGGGCGCGCGCCCGGTGACGACGCTGGCGTGGGAAAGCTTTGGCGAAGGCTGGGTGACCGATGCGGTCAAGCAGTTGAAGCTCGACCCCACTGTCATCCGCGCTGATTATGGTGCGCTGCCCGACCTCGGCAGCGTCGACTGGTCGAACGATGTGCTGTTCACCTGGAACGGCAGACCAGCGGCGTGCGCGTGCCGAATGGCGACTGGATTGCCGACGACCGCAAAGGCCTGTGCTTTGCGGACGCGACCAGCGCGGTGTTTGCGTACGATCTGCCGTGGGAAAAGATCGATGTCGCCACCTTCAGCTGGCAAAAGGTGCTGGGCGGCGAAGGCGGTCATGGCGTGCTGATCCTGGGCCCGCGCGCAGTGGAACGACTTGAAAGCTATACCCCGGCATGGCCGCTGCCCAAGGTTTTCCGCCTGATGGCCAAGGGCAAGCTGGCCGAGGGCGTGTTCAAGGGCGAGACGATCAACACCCCGTCGATGCTGGCGGTCGAGGATGCGATCTTTGCGCTCGAATGGGCGAAGGGACTGGGCGGTCTCGATGCGCTGATGGCGCGGAGCGATGCCAATGCGGCGGCGCTTGACGCCCTTGTCACGGAGCGCGACTGGCTGGGCCATCTGGCCGCCGATCCGGCAACGCGATCGCGCACATCGGTGTGTTTGACGATCGAGGGTGCGGACGAGGAGTATATCAAGACGTTCGCCGCACTGCTGGATGCGGCGGGGGCTGCTTATGACATCGCCGGATACCGCGATGCGCCGCCGGGCCTGCGCATCTGGTGCGGCGCGACGGTCGACACTGCCGATATCGTCGCGCTCGGGCCATGGCTCGATTGGGCGCGGGCCAGCCTTGCCGCCAGATAATTAGGGACAGTCCCCGATTGTCCATCATGAACCGTCAATTCTGCACCAGCTGATCCGGATAATTGGGGACTGTCCCTAATTATCCGTTCCCCACGCAAGGATCACAAAAATGCCAAAAATTCTCATCTCAGACAAAATGGACCCCAAGGCCGCCGCCATCTTCCGCGAGCGCGGTGTTAAGGTTGACGAAATCACCGGCAAGACCAAAGACGAGCTGATCGCCATGATCGGCGAGTATGACGGCCTTGCCATCCGCTCCTCGACCAAGGTCACTGCCGAGGTATTGGCCGCCGCGACCAATTTGAAAGTTGTGGGCCGGGCGGGGATTGGCGTAGATAATGTCGACATCCCGGCGGCTTCGGCGAAGGGCGTGGTGGTGATGAACACCCCATTCGGCAACAGCATCACCACCGCCGAACATGCCATCGCGATGATGTTTGCGCTCGCGCGGCAAATCCCGGAGGCGAATGAAAAGACCCAGGCCGGCAGGTGGCCCAAGAATGATTTCATGGGGGTCGAGCTGACGTCCAAAATCCTGGGCCTGATCGGTTGTGGCAATATCGGCAGCATTGTGGCGGAACGCGCGCTGGGGCTGCGGATGAAAGTCATCGCCTTCGACCCCTTTTTGACCGCCGAGCGCGCTGTCGAGTTGGGCGTCGAGAAGGTCGATCTTGACGGGTTGCTGGCCCGCGCCGATTTCATCACGCTGCACACCCCGCTGACCGAGCAGACGCGCAATATCCTGTCGGAGGCGAATATCGCCAAGACCAAAAAAGGCGTGCGCATCATCAACTGCGCGCGCGGCGGGTTGGTTGACGAGGTCGCGCTAAAAGCCGCGCTCGACAGCGGCCATGTTGCGGGCGCGGCGCTCGATGTGTTTGCGGTGGAACCCCCGGCGGCGGACCATGTGCTGTTTGGGACGCCCAACTTCATCTGCACGCCGCACCTTGGCGCATCGACCGACGAGGCGCAGGTTAACGTCGCGATCCAGGTGGCGGAACAATTGTCTGACTATCTGCTGACCGGCGGGATCACCAATGCACTGAACGTCCCCAGCCTGTCGGCGGAGGAAGCGCCCAAGCTGAAACCCTATATGGCGCTGGCCGAAAAGCTGGGCAGCCTGGTGGGCCAGCTCGCGCACGATAACCTTACGAAGATCGCGATCGAGGTTGAAGGTGCAGCGTCGGAGCTCAACATCAAGCCAATCACAGCGGCGGTGCTCGCCGGCCTTATGCGGCAATATTCGGACGCGGTGAATATGGTCAACGCCCCTCACATGGCGCGCGACCGCGGTTTGGATGTCCGCGAAGTACGCCACGATGTGCGCGGCGATTATCACACGCTGGTGCGGGTCACGGTGGGCACGTCGCAGGGCGACCGCTCGGTCGCGGGCACGCTGTTCAGCAACGGCGCGCCGCGCTTGGTGGAATTGTTCGGGATCAAGGTCGAGGCCGATCTGGACGGCCATATGCTCTATATCGTCAACGAGGATGCCCCCGGCTTCATCGGCCGCCTCGGCACCCGGCTCGGCGAATCGGAGATTAACATCGGTACCTTCCATCTTGGCCGCCGCAATGCGGGGGGTGAGGCGGTGTTGCTGCTGTCGGTCGATACGCCGCTGCCCGAACCGCTGCTGTGGGAGCTGTGCAATGTTCCCGGCGTGAAGACAGTGAAGGGTCTCAAATTTTGAACAGGAAAGCCCCTCCCGCTTGCGGGAGGGGCGGCGAGACTTGCCCCGGATTTGATCCGGGGCTTAGTCGCAGCGGGTGGGCAAGCGACCTTCCACAACGCCGACCGGCCCACCCCGACCCCTTCCGCAAGCGGGAGGGGCTTATCAGCTTGGTCTTCAGTCGCTAAAGCCCCCACATGACCCACCCCCCGTCCCTCCTGCCCGAAGGTCTGCGCGACCGCCTGCCCCCGCAGGCCGAAGCCGCATCGCGCGTCACCCGTGCGCTCATCGATGTGCTGCGCAGCCATGGTTATGCCCGGGTATCGCCGCCGCTCGCCGAATATCGGGAAACGCTGGGCGGGACGACCGAGGGCAGTGGGCGCGATCTGCTGCGCTTTACCGATCCGGTGTCGCAGCGCACGCTGGCGTTCCGGCCGGACATCACGCGGCAGGTCGGGCGGATTGCGGCGACGTTGATGGCGTCGGCACCGCGCC
>JAAUPH010000110.1 GCA_012035435.1 Sphingopyxis sp.
ACCGACTGCGCGGCCACCAGCTCGGCGCGCGCCGGGGTGATCGAATAATGGACCGAGCGGCGCAGCGTTTCGACGACCGTGCCGTCAGCGGCGAGAATTTCCGCGACAAGCGCGTTGGCGCCGTCCTCAATCGGCACGCCGCGCCACAGGCTGACGCTCACACCGCCGCCAGGCGAGCGTGTCGTTCCATCGGCCAGCAGTCCGTCGACGCTTTGCCGCCCACTGTCAACCGCACGCGCTGGTCGGGCAAATGGCGGACGGCGATACGGATCGCCTTGGTGCGCGGATTATGGTCCTCGCCTGGGAAAATCCAAGCCGGCAGGGGCGTCTCGTCGGCGAACCAGTTGGTGCTGGCGCCCGCCGCATCGGGCTTCGCCCGCCACCGCCGGGCGCGCCGGTGCCACTATGGCAGTTTCTGAGCGCGCCTTCGTCGTCATCGCCCGGAAATCGGCGCGCAGCAGCGATCCGCCGCGTCCTTCGACGAACCGCGAAATGCTGCTTCCTGCACTCCGCGTTGAGCGGGCACAATCGACCGGCGCCTGATCGAGCGGCAGCGTCGATGGGTCAATCTGCACCACATGCGTGCCGGGCCGGACGCCTTCGAAATGATAGCGGCCATCGGGGTCGGTGACGGTGTAGCTGCCATCTTGCAACATCACCCGAACACCGCCGATTCCCTCGGCTTTTGCGGGGTTTAACAGGCATCCGCCCTCGGTGATCCGACCAATGACGGTCATCCGGTCGCCGAGCTGATCGCGGCGGATCGTGACCAGTGCTTCGGCCACCTCGCTCGCCGCGCCGCGATTGTCGCTGGCACGGGCAAGATTCAGCGCGCCGCCAGGACGCGCCGACGTCAGCACCTCGGCAAGATAGGTGATCATTCGCCGCTCATCAGGCGCAAGTGGCGGCAAGATGAGCGTAAACCCGCGGCCATCGGGATCGATGACCGGAGTCGCGGGCGCGCCGCCAACACGAATACTACCCGGCCTCAGCCGCATCGATGTCGGCAATTGGTCGCGAACCGTTACGACGCCGGTCGTTCGCCTTCGGTCACGATTGGCGACTTCGATCCGGTATTGAACGACATCGCCGGGCGCGGCGATCTGCGTCGATGTCGTCTTGCGGAGAATCACCGGCGTGCCGGGCTGATCGATCGGAATATCGACTCGCACTGGTTCGGGCGTATTCAAGGTGAACGGCTGGCCATAGCTGGACCCGTTGATGACAAGGGTAATCCATCATCCGGACGCCGATAATCCGCCAGCGCGGCGGGCGGGGCCGTCGATGGCGCAGTGAAGGGCGCGGGCGGTGTGACGACCAGTCGGTATGTCCCCGGCGCCACAAAGGGAAAACGATAATCGCCTGCTGGGAAGGTGTAGACACGTCCTGAGCTGTCGGTGACATTCTGACCCGTCACCATGGTCGATGGATAGCTCGACACCCCATCATCGCCGAAAACCTGCGCTGGCTGGCCGGTTGCAGCGTCGACGATCGTCACCTGCACGCCCGTGACCGGCGTGCCGTCGCCGCTGTCAAAAACGATGCCAAACGGGTCGACCAGGAAATCAATCACCGCAGTCGCGGTCAGCGCGCTATTGCTCACCTCGGCGACGGTAAGCGAAATACTGGACCCCGGCGTCACCGACAGGCGGCAATCGCCCGCGACGATCGGTGGCGGGACACCCAAGCTATTGATCATGCCGATAAATCGGTTGCTGTCGATCGCATCCTCAACCAATGTCAGCTGCTCGGCATCGCCATTGGCAAGGCGAACGGTCACGTCAACGGTGTCGCGCGCTGCGGCATTGATGTTGGCGCTGGGCAGGAGCACCGCGACGACGATGACATCGCCCGCGCTAAACTGGCTCGACTGCAACAGCTGCGCTGGATCGGTCGGAAGCGACGCGAAAGCACCCGCAGGTTCAATCATTACCGGCCCAGCGCGGCCCGCGCAGCGGGTCGGCGCGAGCGGGGCGCTGAAATTGCCGCGATCACCGACCAGGCGATAGGTGGAAACGCTCGGCTGGTTGGGCAGGGGGGCGCTAACCAGGGTGTCGACGCGATTGGAATTGGTGCGGAACGACTGACCGCCAATCTGCCAGTCGGCAACGGCAGTGTTGGAGATTGTCCGCGACTGTGCAGCCGCCGGCGCAGCCAGCAGCAGTGCCGAGGCCCCCATGGCAGCGCCAAAAGCGCCGAAAATCTTGGTTAACAGTCGCATTTTGCAAAAGGGGCGGTAGGCACTGTCCCGCTGGACTGTGCCGCCGCCCCTTCATGGGATTATTCGACGGTTGCCTGAAACACGAGCGTGCGCGTGGTTCCAGCAGCGATCGATGCGATGGTGCCTTCGACCAGCGGATCGGCGAAAGTGCCGCCCGCGACACCATCGGCGTTGCAACTCGTGCCCGTCACTGTCCCGTTCAAGCGGATTGATCCAGCCGAGAAGGTCAGTTCTGCAGGCACGTTATCGTCAATCTCCACGCTGGTCGCGGGTGCCGCGCCCGTATTCTGGATTGCGATGCAATATTCCACGACGGCGCCCGGGATCATCTTGGGATTGACGCCCAAATTGAATGGATCCGATACGACGCGACTGGTCTTTGTGACGATCAGATTGGCCGTGACGACGGTGAAATCATCATCATCCGAATGCGCGCCGTCACGAGGGCCGTCAACCACACCGGCGGTATCGGCAAAGACGGTGTCGACGCCTGCGGTGTTCGCACCGACAGTTTGGGTAATCGCTGCGCCTTGCGTGGCGGCGACGCCAGCCTCGCGTGCCGTCGCCGTAAGACGGACGCCCGCAACATCGGTGTTGAGCTGCGTGCCCGGCACATTGCCCACGATCAGGATGGTGACCGATGCGTCTGCCGCCAGTTCATCGATAAAGCTGATCGCCGTATCGGTACCTGAATCATAGCTGTTGTTGCCGTTGACATCGCGAAACAACGAAAACGCAGTGACGTCGAAGTTATCGGTTCCGCCATGTGCTGCCGTGCCGCCCGAAATCTGCGTCGCAGTCAGTGCGAAATCGAGCGGTGCGTTTGACGTATTGGTCACGGTGAACGCCGTCGAAGCGCCGGTTTGGCCCGGCACCACGCTGGTGGTTACTGCGCCCACCTCGGCAACCGTCAGGTTGATCTTGCGGTCAACGGTAAAGCTGTCGGCAGCGGTGCGCTGCGTCTGGCTGACGCCGCCGACCTGATAATCGACCGTGACATTGTTGGTGATGACGGTACCCGAAGCGGTTCCGGCTGCAACGGCAGGCGTGGCCGACAGGATCATTACTGCGGTCGCCGCACCGGTGGTCATTAATTTCAGCTTGCTGGTCACAGCTGATCTCCTTGTAATCGAATGCCATTTTATCGCCGCTGGCACTCCCCAAAGCGGCTGTTCGAATTATTTGACGATGCCGCGAAACATCAGCTTGCCGGACGCGCCAGCAGGAATGGGTGTGTTGAATGCCCAGCGGATGTGGGTCACATCTTCGTTGCGGGCGGCGCGGTCGGCGCCATTGGCATCGGCGACGCGCAGCTGCCCGAGCTCGCCCCAATTCTTGCCGCCATCGACCGAAACTTGGGCCGTTCCTTCGCCCTGTTCGGCATATTGGACGGCCGAGGGCATCGGGTTGGTGACCACGAATTTTTCGGCGGGCTTGCCGCTGGCGTTGCGATAGTTGAGGACGAACAACAGCCGGTCACCGGGGGTGACGACGCGCGGCTCTTCGAGCACAACCTTGCGGTTGCCCTGGGCGTCGGTCGACACACGTTCGACAAAGACATTGTTGCTAAGCGAAACGGGGTTCGCCAGCGCGGGTGCGCTGGCGGTCAAGGCAGAAATCATGAGCAAAAACATACGCATGGTCGTTTCCTCAGTTGATCGTAGTGCGGAAGGTAACGGAGCGGACATTGCCGCCGGCGATGGTGCCGAGGTCGACGATGACCTGGCCTGCGTTCAAGCGTCCAGCATCGGCATCTGCGGCATCGGACTGCGGCGTACCGCCCAGTGTGATTGAGCCGGGAACATAGGTGGTATTGGCGGGCACGCTGTCGTTGATGGCCAGACCGCTGACGCTACCCGTGCCGCTGATTGTGGCAGTGATGGTGTAGGTTATGATCGCGCCCGGGATTGGCTCGCTGCCGCCGAGCGGGTCGAGGATCGTGGCCGACTTGGCGAGCGACACTGTCGCGCTGGCGACCACGAACGCGCCGTCATCCTGGCCGTCCGGCGCTGGTCGCTCCGACCGACAGCGTCGCCGCCGCCTTCGCCTTGGCCCGCGAAAGAGGTGCCGGGCGTGCCGGTGCCGGTCCGTGCGGCCGCAACCAGCGCGACGATGCCGCGATTGCCAGTCAACCAGCCGCCGGGCGTGGTGTTGAGGACGAAAATGGTGACTGCGGCGTCCGGGTTCAGCGTCGGGTCATTGGCTCCGGCAACATAGACCACGTCGATGCCGGGCTCATACACGCCGTCACCATCGTCGATGACGATCGAGGTGACGGTCGGATCATAATCGTCGCCGCCGCCATTGGCGATCGGGGTCAAGCCAAAGCTCTCGACGCCATTCCCAGTATTGGTGATGGTAAAGCTCAGCACCTGATTGGTTGCGCCGGGCGTCGTTGTGACGTCGGCGGGATTGTTCGACGCGACCGTGACATTCAGCAATTCGTCCACCAGCATATTGACGGTGTTCGAATTGACATTCTGTGTCCCGGCCCCGGCATCAAAGCTGGCGCTGGCGGTGTTGCTGATGGTCGTGCCCGCACGCGTGCCTGCGGCCAATGCGGGCTGGCTGAGCAGCGCGATTGACGACGCAGCGAACAGCAGTCCTGCCACTCGCATCCGCCCTCTGCCGCTGACTTCCCGAAACCTTGACGTCACAACTTGCTCCTGAATTCTGGTCCGAATTGGAGCTGTCCTGCCAAATAAGGGATAATATCTGGTTAATGGGGCACCTAAGAACTGGACTTTTCCAAGGGTGCAATTGTTTGCATCGTTGGCGGGAGGATGGTTGTTTTGGCGCTGGCAACCGCTTCCGCATTGGACTAAGCGCGGGCGTGCAGCAGGGTTTTGTTCATCATGAATGACGTCGATAACGACAAAAAGGCGTCGATCGATCCGGCCAAAATCGGTGCGGCGACACAGCGAACATTGGATCGCATCGCGCAGGACGATCTGCGCCGCGATCGGCTGCTTGCCGCACTCACGCTGATTTTGGGCAGCGGATTATGCTTGGGTGTGCCCTTTGCGCTGAAGGCAGGCGCCGAGTTTTTCCTGCCGCTCACCGCCGCTATCATCGTCGCGATTGCGCTTGTTCCGCTGCTCGAATGGCTTGAGCGGCGGGGGCTGCCATCGCTGGTCGCGGCGTTCATTGCGCTGTTGAGCTTTGTGATGCTGGTAAACGCGGCGCTGGCGATCGTCGTCTTGCCCGCCGCCGGATGGTTTGCGCAGCTGCCCGATACCTTGCCACGTATCCAGAGCAACATAGCGCCGCTTATCGATTTTTACACGGCGTTTCAATCATTTGTCGACCGGACGCTGCAGTCGGTCGCCAGCGGGACCGAGGCAACGGCGCAGGCGATGGCGGCGCAGGCACCGACGTCCGTCGTCGATTATTTCATCTCGGCGGCCCCGGCGGCGGCGATCCAGCTTTTCTTCGCGCTGCTCGTGGTCTTCTTCTTCCTCAGCAGTTGGACCCGGCTGCGGCGGGGGACGATCCGGCGCCGCGGCAGTTTCGACGGCGCAATACGCACCGCCCGGCTGATCCAGAATGTGGTCGATGCAACCGCAGATTATCTAGGGACCATCACGCTCATCAACGTGATCCTCGGCTTGATCGTGGCGGCGCTGTTGTGGCTGATCGGCATGCCGTCGGCGCTGATGTGGGGCGGGCTGGTCACGCTGTGCAACTATATCCCCTATCTGGGCCCGATTATCGCGGCGATCCTGCTTGGTCTTGGCGGGTTGATGACCTTTGATGCCATTGGCTTGGCCCTGCTGCCGTCGCTCCTGTTCATCGCTGTGCATACGATCGAGGCCAATATCGTCACACCGCTGGTGCTGGGACGGCGGCTCACCCTCAATCCGCTCCTGATTTTGGTATCGCTCAGCTTTTGGGGGTGGGTGTGGGGAACGCCGGGAGCCCTGTTGGCGGTGCCGCTGCTGTTGATCATTCAGACCGTGCTTGCGACAACAGGGACGCCCGATTTTGCCGGTTTCCTGTTCGAGCGCGGCACGCTGACCCACGACGATGACGAAGATGACGCGCATCCCGCCTGATTTTTTCACGGCGCGGGGTAACAGCGGTTGACAGCATCGCAGCGCCGCAATAATGGCGCTGCTCCCAAGCACACGCGGGTGTAGCTCAGTTGGTTAGAGTGCCGGCCTGTCACGCCGGAGGTCGCGGGTTCGAGCCCCGTCGCCCGCGCCACTTCATCCCAGCACTGTCGGATCGCCATCGGCGGTGAAGCGTTCAAGCCTGCTGGCTGGCGGGCCTCATGCCTTGCAAAAGCCCTGCACCCACGAGCCCTGCGATGCTGCCCTGGGTCGTCCTCGACACGGCTGAGATGACCGGCGCGGCTCGCTGCGCCTGAAGTCGGCGCGGCGCGAATTCTCGATCATGCTCGGCGCCCTCGCCACGATGACGGCGGCGGTCGTCAATTATTTCTTCGGGTCGTCGGCCGGTTCGCGCGGGGCCAGGACGACCTTGGGTGCGCGACGTTTCTGATCCAGCGCCTTGGCGGACCGCTTCATCAGGTCCGGCAGGTCGAAGGGTTTCGGGAGGTAATCGAAGGCCTCAGCCTCGGCCGCCTGACGCCCGCCAGCCGCCGCTTCGGGCGAGGTGTGCAGGACGACCGTCTTGGTCGTGTAGCCTACCTCGTAGCTGGCCGTCAGGCCGATCTGGTCAGGCCACCCGGCGAACGCGTCGCCGTCGTCGAGTCGATCTAGAATCCATGAACTCGAGATTGACGGTCACCGAGGCGTCGGTGATAGACAGGGCTCGTTCCGTTCGTGCCGGGCACCGAGCTCACCGAGGATCGGGCGGCCAGGTATGGAACACGAGTGAGCGCAATCATGATGCAAGGAAGCACGATCAAGACGTCGTGCTGCCGGCAGGCGAGCACGAAGGCCGCGCCGCCGATCAGTGCGAGCGGAATCAAGCGCCGGTGTTCGGGTCCCACCAACAAGCGCAAAACATGCGGCACGATAAGGCCGACGAAACCGACCGTGCCCGCGACCGCCGTCGCGAGGGCGGTCAGGACGCCCAGGTCCCAGACCTCCATGACGTTCAACTGGCCGATGTTGCTGAAGTCCGGCGACGACCGAGACCGACGACGGGATCACGGTGATCACGCTCGACCGGCCCGCCAAGCTCAACGCCATGAACGTGGAGCTGATCAGCGAGCTCCACGAAGGCGCTCGCGGGGGATCGCGACGGATCTGGGCGGCCAGCGGGACGGAGAATGCGAACACGGCGAAACAGGAGAGGTGGCGCATGGTGTTGGTTTCCGTGAGAGACAAGGTGAGCCGGAAGCACCCAGGGGTCACCGGTTTGCCGAGCGGTCGTCCAACCCGGGTTCTCGCAGGATG
>JAAUPH010000111.1 GCA_012035435.1 Sphingopyxis sp.
TCCGGCTCAAGGCGTTCCACTACGACAATCACGCCCGATCCGGAGGCCGTGAACGGGGCAGGCGAGTACGCCTGGCAGACCTGGTTCGACCACGTCGGCGGGCAGTTGCAGCTGCCCTGGGACGTCGGGCTCATCGCCCAGTGGATCGGCGGCAGCACGCGGGCGAACTTCGTCCGTTGGAACGGCTTCTCGCCCTTGCCGCCGCGGTGGCCTTGGAAAGGCAGGATGTCCGCGGCGAGCACCACTCCGCCCCGGCTTCGGCGGCGAGGGCGCGGGTGCGGTCTTCTGCGGTGAAGCTGCCCGTGGTCAGGCAATATTCGACCATATTGTTGTTAGGATCGCGGGTGTAGACCGAGCGGCACCAATTATGATCGATCTCAAGCACGTTGAGCCCGTGGGCGGTCCAGCGGTCGCGCCATGCGTCAAGTTCCTCACGGGTCGATACGGCGAAGCTGTAATGGTTGGTTCCCATCGGCACCTGCGCGGCGGCGTTCAGATCATATTGGTGCGCGTCGGCGCCGGGGGTGTCGTTAAGTTCCCAAAAGGCGATGAAGCGGCTGTCGTCGCCGTCCATGCGGTAAAAGAAATGCTTGCCCCAGCCGCCGCCCATGACCGGCGCGATTTCGACCTTCACCAGTTCAAAGCCCATGATGACCTCGTAGAAATGGTGGATCGCCGCCATGTCTTTCGCGGCGAGGGCGAGATGGTGATAGGCCATGGCTTCAATCCTTCTTTTGCCGGTTGTCGACCATGCCCATGACGTCGGCGGTCGCGCCTTCGGGGGCGGGAACCTCGGTCACCGGATCGGGCATATCGTCATATTCGAGGCGCAGCGCGCGGCTCATGACCGCGTGCATCATATAGGTGCAGGTCACGTAAGTGAGTTCGATAATCTGCACCTCGTCGAGATGGTCGCGCAGTGCGGCGTAGAGCGCATCGTCGGCGCGGCCCTGTTGCAGCACCAGCGCGTCCGTCCACGCGAGGACTGCACGCTGGGCAGGGTCGAAACAAGTCGCCGTCTGCCAGCTTCGGATCGCCTCGGCCTGTTGGTCGGTGAGGCCCGCAAAGCGCGCGGCCTTCATATGCTGGGAATAGACGAAGCGCGATCCGACGAGCCAGCCGGCGCGGGTCTGGCCAAGCTCGCGGTGGACAGGGTCAAGGCGGCGGTTGGATGAGCGGTAGAAGCCGAAGCCTTCGGTGGTGTGGCGGAAGGCGTCGGGCACTTGGGCAAACACTGTCCACCAATTGCCGGGGGTGCCGGTGGCGGTGCCGGGTTCGGCCACAGGATCGCGTTCGCCGAACAGCGCGGTGTAGAGCGCGAGGATATATGGGTCGGTGACGTCGGCGCGAGGGATTTGGGTTAGGCGGGGCATGTTTTCCCTCTTACTCGCCTACCCTGAGCTTGTCGAAGGGTCGTTCTTTGTTCTTGCAATGTTGAAGAGAAGGACGGTCCTTCGACAAGCACAGGACAGACGGGGTGAGGGGGCACGGGCTGAGAACCCTACACGCCTCAAGCTGTAACGCTGATTTTCAACCCTAGCGACTTCATGACACCGAGTAGGGTCGATAACGTCGGGTTGCCCTTATCACCCAGCGATTTGTAGAGCGCCTGCCGCGCGATGCCCGCGTCTTTGGCAATCTGTGTCATCCCACGCGCGCGGGCGACGGTATTGAGGGCGAGGACGATGAGTTCGTGATCGCCCATTTCCATGGCTTCTGCAAGGAAGGCGGCAATCGCCTCGTCGCTGTCCAGATACTCGGCGGCATCCCATTTGCGAATTGTCACGGCCATATTCGTCACTCCAAATCCGCCATCAATTGGCGAGCGCGGTCGATGTCTCGGCTCTGGCTTCCCTTGTCGCCGCCGCAAAGCAGCAGGATAATGCGGTCGCCACGTCGGGTGAAGTAAACCCGGTAGCCGGGACCAAACATCATGCGTAGCTCGTGCAAGCCTTCACCGAGCGATTTGACATCGCCGAAATTTCCCTTTTCCAGCCGCATGGTGCGCAACAAAATGCGACCTTGCGCCGTTCGATCCCGAAGGGCCTGTATCCACGAAGCATAGACACTGGTCTCTTCGATTTCGAACATTTGTCACTTATAGATGACTTTCGACCGACTGTCAAGTTCGCATTGCTTCGGCTCGCTGTTTGTCGCGATGAGCGGGTGCAGACCTGCATGGTATAAATCTAGGAAATAGTCGAAACTTAGAAAGCCGAACACGCAGCTTTCGCGGATCAATATTCGTAAGCATTTCCTTCGATGCAGGCTTCAAAATCGTTTGAGCCTTTGCACGAGCTCGCCTTGAGTGCTTCCATTGCAGGCCAGAAAGCAATTCCGATCAACAATGCGGCCACTATACCGACGGCCCACCCCTGCCAATTCGACTTTCTCAACTCGGCAATCTTAATCCCACACCAAACCGATCCGCTAAGCTAAGCGAGTAAGGCACCATAATAGAGGATGGCGGCACCAAAGGTGCCCAATTGCTCGACAAGCCAGCCAAGCGCCTCATTCACGCCGCCAATTTCCTCAGCACATAATGTAGGATCCCGCCGTTCATGAAATATTCGACCTCGTTGGCGGTGTCGATGCGGCAGAGGGTGTTGAAGGTGAAGGTTGACCCGTCGGGGCGGGTGACGGTGACGGTGACCGACTGGCGCGGTTGGAGGTCGGCGACGCCGGTGATGGTGAAGCTGTCGTCGCCAGTCAGGCCCAGCGTTTCGCGCGTTGTGCCTTCCTCGAACTGCAAGGGCAGCACGCCCATGCCGACGAGGTTTGAGCGGTGGATGCGTTCGAAGCTTTCGACGATCACCGCACGGACGCCGAGCAGGTTGGTGCCCTTGGCCGCCCAGTCGCGCGAGCTGCCCGTGCCATATTCCTTGCCCGCGATAACCACCAGCGGCGTGCCGTCGGCTTTGTGCGCCATGGCGGCGTCGTAGATGGGCATGACTTCGCCGTCGTAGCGGCTCATCCCGCCTTCGATGCCGGGGACCATTTCATTTTTGATGCGGATGTTGGCGAAGGTGCCGCGCATCATCACGTCATGATGGCCGCGGCGCGCGCCGTAGCTGTTGAAGTCGGCGCGGCTGACCTGATGTTCCATCAGCCATTTGCCCGCTGGCGAGTCCGCCTTGATGCTGCCCGCCGGGGAGATGTGGTCGGTGGTGATGCTGTCACCAAGGATCGCCAGCGGCTTTGCGTCGATGATATCGCTGACCGGTGCGGGGGTCATCGTCATCCCTTCGAAATAGGGCGGGTTCGCGACATAGGTGGAGCCTGCGCGCCATTGGTAGGTGTCGGAACCCTCGACCTGTATCTTCTGCCAATGTTCGTCGCCGTCATAAACGCGGGCATAGCGCGCCTCGAACATTTCGCGGCTGATGTTCGCAGTCATCAGGTCGTGGACTTCGGCGTTGGTGGGCCAGATGTCCTTCAAATAGACCGCCGCGCCGTCGCTGCCGGTTCCGATGGGGGTGGTGGTGAAATCCTCTGTCACCGTGCCCTTGAGCGCATATGCGACGACGAGCGGCGGCGAGGCGAGGAAGTTGGCGCGCACGTCGGGCGACACGCGCCCTTCGAAGTTGCGGTTGCCCGACAGGACCGAGGCGGCGACAATGTCGTTGCCGTTAATCGCCTTCGAAATCGGCTCAGCCAGCGGGCCAGAGTTGCCGATGCAGGTGGTGCAGCCGTAGCCGACGAGGTTGAAGCCGACCGCGTCGAGGTGCGTCTGGAGGCCCGCTTTGGTGAGATAGTCGGTCACGACCTGTGAGCCAGGGGCGAGGCTGGTCTTTACCCACGGCTTGGGTTTCAGTCCGCGTTCGTTGGCCTTTTTGGCGACCAGACCCGCGGCGACGAGCACCGATGGGTTAGAGGTGTTGGTGCAGCTGGTGATCGCGGCAATGACGACGTCGCCGTCGCCGATGTCATGATCCTTGCCCTCCACCGCAACGCGCGCGGGTGCGGTCTTGTTATAGAGTTTCGCGAGATCGCCGTTGAACACATCATCGACCTGCGTCAGCACGACCTTGTCCTGCGGGCGCTTGGGCCCGGCGAGCGACGGCACGACGCTGCCCATGTCGAGTTCCAGCGTGTCGGTGAACACGGGGTCGGCCATATCGGCGGTCAGCCACAGCCCCTGCGCCTTGGCATAAGCCTCCACCAACGCGATATTTTCGGCGCTGCGGCCGGTCAGGTGCATGTAATCGACCGTTTTCTCGTCGATGCCAAAAAAGCCGCAAGTCGCGCCATATTCGGGGGCCATGTTCGCGAGCGTCGCGCGGTCGGCGAGGCTGAGTGAGGCCAGGCCCGGCCCGAAATATTCGACAAAACGGCCCACAACGCCCTTGGCGCGGAGCATTTGGGTGGCGGTTAGGACGAGGTCGGTCGCGGTGACGCCCTCGGCCAGCGCGCCGGTGAGTTTGAAGCCGACGACTTCGGGGATGAGCATCGACACCGGCTGGCCCAGCATCGCGGCCTCCGCCTCAATCCCGCCGACGCCCCAACCGAGCACGCCCAGGCCGTTGATCATCGTGGTGTGGCTGTCGGTGCCGACGCAGGTGTCCGGATAGGCAACGGTCGCGCCCGACGCGTCGTCGCTGGTCCACACCGCCTGCGCGATATGTTCGAGGTTCACCTGATGGCAAATGCCGGTGCCCGGGGGAACCGCCTTGAAATTGCTCAGCGATTTGCTGCCCCATTTCAGGAAGTCATAGCGTTCGCCGTTGCGATAATATTCAATCTCGACATTCTGTTCGAACGCCTTGGGGTGGCCGAATTCGTCGACCATGACGCTGTGGTCGATCACAAGGTGGACGGGGACAAGCGGGTTAATCTTCGACGTGTCGCCGCCGAGCCGCGCAATCGCGTCGCGCATCGCGGCGAGATCGACGACGCACGGCACGCCGGTGAAATCCTGAAGCAGCACGCGCGCGGGGCGATATTGAATTTCGGTGTTGCTGGTGGGGTTCGCTTGCCAATCGACCAGCGCCTGGATGTCGGCCGTGGACACGGTAAATCCGCCATCTTCGAAGCGCAGCAGATTTTCGAGCAGCACCTTCATCGAAAAGGGCAGGCGTGAGACATCGCCGAGCTGCGCCGCGGCCTTGGCGATCGAATAATAGGCATAGGATTTGCCGCCGACGGTCAGCGTATCGCGGGTGTTCAGCGTATCTTTTCCAACGGCGGTCATGCGAAGCGTGTCCCTGTGCTAGCGCGGCGGAGAAGACGTCAGCGGCCCGGCCGGGAGAGCGGGGCAATCGCAGAGTCGCGCGCGCGGATGAAAACTGGGGGTTCCCTACGGCTGGGGGGCGGGAAGTTGCAAGGGGGGGGTGGTGTTGGCGGCTTGCCGCCCTTCCGCGTCTCGCCTAGCGTCGCGGCAATGAAAAATATCGCAATCTTGCTCAGCCTAGCGGTGACTGCCGTTCCAGCTTTCGCCCAAATCGCCAATCCGCTGGAGGCGCTTTTGCCGCCGGTGGTGCCCTGGAAGGGGGCTAGCGAGAAGCTGCTGGTGCCGCCGACGCATCCGTGGATCACGCCGGGGGAGGTGAGCGGGCTCACGGCTTCGCCGTCTTATGCCGAGACGCGGGCCTTTGCCGAGAAGATGGTGGCGGCGTCGCCTTTGTTGCGGATCGAGGTGTTTGGGCGGACGCCGCAGGGGCGCGAAATGTTTGCGATTGTGGCGCGCAAGCCAGGCGCGGTGGGGGCGGTTAAGAAGCCGGTGTTGCTCGCGCAGGCGGGCATCCATTCGGGCGAGATTGATGGCAAGGATGCGGGTCTGATGCTGATCCGCGACATTGCCTTTCGCGGGAAGGACGCGCTGCTCGACCGGGCCGATATGGTTTTCGTGCCGATTTTCAACATCGACGGGCATGAGCGCGCGTCGCGGTTCAACCGGCCGAACCAGCGGGGGCCGGTTTTGCAGGGGTGGCGGACGACCGCGCAGAATTTGAACCTGAACCGCGATTATCTGAAGGCCGACGCGCCCGAGATGCAGGCGATGATCGGCCTGCTGCGGAAATATGACCCCGCCCTGTACCTGGACCTTCACGTCACCGATGGGACCGACCATCAATATGATGTGATGTTCGCCTTTTCGGGTTGGGACGGGCTCTATGCCAGTTCGCCTGCGATTGGGCGTTGGCTCGACGGCGCGTTCAGGCCCGCAGTGTCGGCGGCGCTGACGAAGGCGGGGCACACCCCGGGATATTATGTGTCGGCGCTGGACAATCGGAAGCCCGATTTGGGGATTGTCCATGATGCCGATACCCCGCGCTTTTCCACGGGCTATGGCGATCATGCACGCATCCCGACGGTGCTGGTCGAGACGCACTCGCTGAAACCGCACCGGCAACGGGTGCTGGGCACTTATGTGCTGGTCGAGGCGGCGCTCAAGCTGGTGGCGGCAGACCGGGCGGCGGTGGAGGGCGCGGTGGCGCAGGACCGGGCGGCGCGACCCGAAGCGATCATACTCGGTTGGACGCCGCAGACCGCACCGATGAAGAGGATCCCGTTCAAGGGAATTGCGCATGAGACCTTTATGTCGCCCGCGTCTGGGGCGGCGGAGGTGCGCTGGCTGGGCAAACCGATCGACCAGATGATGCCGGTGTTTGGGGTGGACCCGGCGCTGACGGTGACGCTGCCCAAGGCTTATTGGGTGCCCGCGAGTGCGAGCGACGTGATCGCGCGGATGCGGATGCATGGGGTGGCGATGGAGGTGATCGATGCACCGCGCGCACTGATGCTCGACATGGTGCGGATTGAAGAACCCAAGCTGGGTGCGGCGAATGAGGGGCATGTGCCGCTGACCGCGAAGGGGTTTAAGCACGAGATGCGGCGCGAGGTGATGCCGGTGGGTTCGGTGCGGGTGCCCACTGATCAGCCGCTGGGGTTATTGGTTGCGGCGATGCTGGAAGCGCAGAGCCCCGACGGGTTTCTGGCGTGGAACTTCTTCCCCGGGATGTTGCAGCGGACGGAATATATCGAGGGCTATGTCATCGCGCCGCTGGCCGAGGCGATGCTGGCGCGCGACCCGGCGCTGAAGGCCGAGTTTGAGGCGAAGCTGGCCACCGAACCTGAATTTGCGAAAAATGGCGATGCACGGCTGGCGTGGTTTTATGCGCGGTCGGCCTATTATGACGAACGCTATCTGCTCTATCCGGTGGGGCGGGAGATGGCGACGACGGAGTGAGGCTGAGGCGCGATGAAGTGGGCGCCCGGTGTGCTTTCTGAACGTCGTGTAAAGCAGGGGTTCAGCGCGGGAGAATGATTTTCGGAGGCTCACATATTCACCAAGCTTCATGAAGGAGATGACCCATGAAGAAGAGCTTCGGAATGATCATTGCCGCCGCGATGCTGGCGCCGGCGCCTGCCGTGTTGGCCGATCCGCCCCCCTGGGCTGCCGCTTATGGCAAGCGGAATAAGGACCGGATTTATGACGAGCGGGGCCGTTATTACGAGCCGCGCCGGCTGGACCGCGATGACCGGGTGTGGCGCGGGCGTGATGGGCGCTATTATTGCAAGCGCGACAAATGGCACCACCGGCCTGATCGACCTGCCCTCG
>JAAUPH010000112.1 GCA_012035435.1 Sphingopyxis sp.
CGCGCACTGCGGCTGCGCGCGCGGGAATGGCACCGCAATGGCAGCTATCGATGCATGGGAGCCGCAGCGCGGAGCGCAGCGCCGTTAGAAGCGGAACTGCGTCCCGACATACACCGCCTGATTGTCGCGCTGCTCGTTGGTCAGCGGCCCCAGCCGATCGTCCGCCGAATAGCGCACGCCTGCGGTGACATCTAGGTTGCGGGTCACGCGGTAGCTACCGCTCAGGTCGACTTCCTGACCCGGTGCCGGGGCAATGGCGCGGGGTGATGCGCCTGCGGGATCGGCGGCAACGCTGCTAACGCGTGATGCAAAGCGCGGGGCTTTGCCGCTACGCTCTTCCGGCGCGCTGGCCTGCGGTAGGTTGCGGATATCCAGCCCGCGACCAACCTGCGGCAGGGCGAATTTGTCAAAGCCGACCGACTTGCCCAGATTATAGGCCACGGGGTGATCACCACCGGCTGGCTGATACCTGTGACCAGCGCACGGGTGCGCGCGGCATCCGATGCCAGCGGCGCGCCATCGCGCGAGCGAACGACCACCGTGATGGCGCGGTTCGCTTGACCCTCGGCAGCGAAGACCGGCGTGAAGCTGAAATTCTGGCGCGCGCGCTCTGAAACCTTGGCGAATCGGGCAATCAGGCGCGGGTCACCCGACGCTGGCGTAAACTGCCCCAGCAGCGCGTCCGACAATTGGGTCTCGCGAATCCGGTCGGCACGGCTCATCGCCGCAAGCGCCGGGGGCAGCGCAAGCGCAGACAAGGCCGCAAGCGCGACCCCCGTCTTTACCCAGCGATTTGTCCCCATTGCCATCGTGACTCGACTCCAACAGACTGTCATATAAGCGGGTGCTCACAAAAATGCCAACTGCGCTAACCACAAAGTTTCGCAAAACTCCGTGGCCAGGGCGATTCGTCGCGCGCTGTTGCTGCAAGTCCACACCGACCAGGCTGTGCAGTGCGCGGCTCGGCTTGCCCGTGCGCGCGAACGGGGCTAGAGCGATCTGGCAACAGTCCGCTTTGCGTCCTGCCACAGGGGTGGGGGCCGCGCCAAGGAAAGACCGATTCTTCCATGAACTTCGCTTCACCACCGACCCGTTTTGCCGGCCTGTTGCTTGCCGGGACCACTCTTGCGCTGCTGGCTGGCTGCGCCAGTAAAGAACGGCCCAAAGCCGACATCGCCGCGTCGCAGGTCACCACCATCGGTGTGAACAGCTATTTGTGGCGCGCCTCGCTCGATGCGCTGTCGTTCATGCCGCTGCTTCAGGCAGATTCGGCTGGCGGGGTTATCATCACCGACTGGTACGCCAACCCGGGCAATCCGAATGAGCGGATGAAGGTGACCGTGTCGATCCTCGATCAGGATTTGCGCGCCGATGCGCTGCGTGTTGCAGCCTCGCGCCAGGTCGCCCAAAGCGGCAGCTGGGTCGATGCTCCGGTGCAGGCGGCCACAGTTCAGAAGCTGGAAGAAATCATCCTCACCCGCGCCCGCGACCTGCGTCAAAGCGCGGTCGAAGGCTGAACTTTCGCCATCCCGCCCAAGCAGCCGCACCCGACGGCTGAAAAGGATATGACATGACCCGCGAACAGCGTTTTTCGCCGCTCGCCGCTGATTCCCGCTGGCAGGCCGCCTGGGACGCTGCGGACAGTTTCCGTGCCGATGACGCGAGCGCCAAGCCCAAATCATACGTGCTGGAGATGTTCCCCTATCCATCGGGCCGCATCCACATGGGGCATGTCCGTAACTATGCGATGGGCGATGTTATCGCGCGTTTTAAGCGGATGACGGGCCATGAGGTGCTCCACCCGATGGGCTGGGACGCATTTGGCATGCCCGCGGAAAATGCGGCGATGGAAAAGGGCGTCCATCCCGGCGGCTGGACCCATGCCAATATCGACGCGATGCGTGCGCAGCTAAAGCGGCTGGGCCTCGCCATCGACTGGAGCCGCGAACTCGCGACCTGCGATCCCGATTATTATGGTCAGGAACAGGCGCTGTTCCTTGATCTGTTCGCGGCGGGCCTGGTCTATCGCAAGGAAAGCTTCGTTAACTGGGATCCGGTCGACATGACCGTGCTCGCCAATGAACAGGTAATCGACGGGCGCGGCTGGCGTTCGGGCGCGCCCGTCGAACGGCGCAAATTGTCGCAGTGGTTTTTGAAGATCACCCAATTTGCCGAGGAGCTGCTCGACGGTCTCGGCACCCTCGACCAATGGCCTGACAAGGTACGGCTGATGCAGGAAAACTGGATCGGCAAGTCGCAGGGCATGCAGTTCGGTTTTCGCTTCGTTGGCGGCAAACCGGCGTTTGACGTGTTCACGACGCGCCCCGACACGCTATACGGTGCCAGCTTTACGGCAATTTCGCCCGACCATCCGCTGGCCGCAGAGCTCGCGGCGAACAGCCCGGAGCTTGCCGACTTCATCGCCAAATGCCGCCAGCAGGGCACCAGTGCGGCTGAGATGGAAACGGCGGAAAAGCTCGGCTTCGATACCGGCCTGTCGGTCGAACACCCGCTCGATCCCGATCAGCATCTGCCCGTCTGGGTCGTCAACTATGTGCTGATGGATTATGGCACCGGCGCGATTTTCGGTTGTCCCGCACATGATCAGCGCGACCTCGATTTCGCGCGTAAATATGAACTGCACGTCATTCGGGTGATCGCCAATGGCGCGGAGGCTGACGCGCATTTCACCGGCGATGAGGCCTATGTTGGCCCTGGCAATCTGGTGAACAGCCATTTTCTGAATGGCATGACGATCGACCAGGCCAAGGCCGCGATCATCGCGCGCGCTGAACATGATGGCTGGGGCAAGGGCACGACCGTGTGGCGGCTGCGCGATTGGGGCGCGTCGCGGCAACGCTATTGGGGCACGCCCATTCCCTTCATCCACTGTGATGATTGCGGCGTCGTGCCGGTGCCCAAGGACCAGCTCCCGGTGGTGCTTCCCGGGGACGTCGACCTGTCGATCCCCGGTAACCCCCTCGATCGGCATCCGACGTGGAAACATGTCGATTGCCCACAATGCGGGAAGGCGGCACGGCGCGAAACCGACACTCTCGACACCTTCATCAACTCCAGCTGGTATTTCCTGCGCTTTGCCAGTGCGCCCGATGATGCACCGTTTGACCGCGCTGTGGTCAACCAGTGGTTGCCCGTGGCGCAATATATTGGCGGGATCGAACATGCGATTTTGCATCTGCTCTACGCTCGTTTCTGGACCCGCGCGCTCCAACATATAGGCAAGCTCGATTTCGCCGAACCCTTTGCCAGCTTGTTCACGCAAGGGATGGTGACGCACGAAACCTACAGCCGCGCGCGGGGTGAGGGCGTCGCCCCGATCTTCTTCACCCCCGACGAGGTGACGCGGAGCGGCGATGGCGCGACACTGATCACCGATGGGGCGCCGGTCGATGTCGGCCGCGTGATCAAAATGTCCAAGTCGAAGAAAAATGTTGTCGATCCCGACGCTATCATCGACCAATATGGCGCCGACGCAGTGCGCTGGTTCATGCTGTCCGACAGCCCGCCCGAACGTGATCTGCCATGGAGCGAGGCGGGAATTGAGGGCGCTTGGCGCTTTGTCCAGCGGCTGTGGCGCTTGTTTGGACAAGCTGGCGCAGGCGGCGCGGGCGCCGACGCGCAGGTCGACCGGGCACTCGATCGCAAATTGCATCAGATGATTGCGGCCATATCGAAGGACATCGAATCGCTCGCTTTCAACAAGGCGGTCGCCCGCGTCCACGACTTGGCCAACGTTATTGAAAAGGCTCCGCTGTCGGCGAGCCGGTCGGAGGCGATCCGCCACCTGCCGCTGCTGATTGCGCCGATGATGCCGCATCTTGCCGAAGAAGGCTGGGCGGCAATGCGCCGCCCCGGGCTGATCGCCGATGCCGCTTGGCCGGTGGCTGACCCGGCGCTGCTCGTCGATGACGAGGTGACCATCGCCATCCAGATGATGGGCAAGCTGCGGGAGACGATCACCGTCGCCAAGGGCCTGACGCGTGAGGAGTTGGAGGCCGCCGCGCTCGCCGCGCCGCGCATTTCGGAGATGCTTGCCGGGGCAACCCCCAAAAAGGTGATTGTGGTCCCCGACCGGCTGGTCAATATCGTCGTCTGATGCGCGCGCTGTTGCTCCTTGCCCCCCTGATGCTCACGGCGTGCGGTTTGCAGCCGTTGTACAGCGCCGGTGCCAAGGGTCCGGTGGCCGAGATGCTAGGTGATGTGCGCGTCGCGCAGATTGAGGGGCAGGCCGGCTGGCTCGTCCGCAATGCGCTGCGCGACAGGCTCGTCGCATCGCAGGGCGGCGTGGGTCCGGGGGGCCGCTATCGGCTAGATATCAAACTCGAAGATAGCATCACGGGTTTCGGCGTGCGCAGCGATGATTCGGTCACGCGCGAACGCCGCACGCTGCGCGCGCGCTATCAGCTGGTCGATGCCGGCGACGGTCAGGTGCTGCTCGACGCCACAGCCGCGTCCGACGCCGGAATCGACGTCGTCGGCAGCGAATATGCCACCATCGCCGCCGAACAAAGCGCGCAGGAACGGCTTGCACAGGCCATCGCCGATCAGATTGTCGCGCGGCTCGCGGTCTTTGCGCGGCGTGGCACGGGCGCCGCGCCCGCGCCATGAAGGCCGAAAAGCCGGGCGAGCTGAACCGGCTGACCAGCCTTGGCGGCACTACCCGCCTGTATCTGATCACCGGCCCCGATGAATCGACCTGTACCGCCATCGGCGATCATCTGTTGTTGCTGGCGGGCAAGGATGCTGAGCGGATTGACTTGTCGAATGAGGATTTGAAGCGCGACCCCGCGCGGCTGGCGACCGAGGCGGCATCGCTGTCGCTGTTCGCGGGCGAACAGGTCATTCGGCTGTCGATCCTGGGATCGGGCGACGACAGTGTTGAGGCGGTTGCGGCGCTCCTCGATGCCGACGCCGCGCCGAATGTCGTCGTCGCAATGGCTCCGGCTATGACCAAAAAGGCCAAACTGATGAAGCTGGCCGAGGATTCGCCGCTCGTCCGCTGCGCCATTTGCTACCAGCCGGACACGCGCGAGCTGATCGCCATCGCTGTGGCGGCCGCGCGCGACGAAGGACTGCAGCTGGCGAGCCGCGAAGCTGCCATGCTCGTCGATCTTGTCTCCGGGGATCAGAAATTGCTGGTGCGCGAGATTGAAAAGCTCGCGCTCTACCGCGACGCCGCGCCCGACCGGCAGCGTCAGGTTGCTGCCGAAGATATCATTGCGCTCGGCGCGGGCATTGATGAGGAAGATATTGGCGCCTGCATCAACATCGCCATGACGGGTAAGGTCGTGGAATTGCCCGCGATGCTGGCGACAGCGGAGGCCGTGGGGGTCGCAGATATCCGAATGCTCCGTGCGCTTGCCGTCCGGGTGCAACTGCTCGTCCGGCTGCGCGCCGAGGTCGATGGCGGGCAACATCCCCGCACGCTGGTCGATGACCGGCGATATGGCATTTTCTGGAAAGAAAAAGACGCCGTGACGGCGCAGCTGCGGCTGTGGGACTCGATCCGGCTGGCCCGGCTGATGACACTGCTATTGGGGTGTGAACGCGCGCTCAAGGCTTCGGGGACGGCTGGATCGGTGCTGATGCGCCGCCTGCTCGTGGATATTGCGCGCCAAGCGGCGCGGGCCCGCTAATCTTTATTCATACTCCGCCGAAATCGGGAAACGCCCGCGATAATTACCATCATCATCGCTTCTGACCGCCAGTCGCCCGCCAAAGCGAAAGCGCAGTGTGCCGTCGGGGCCGATCCGCGGCGCGGGGCCGAGGTTGGTGGTGAGGTCGATCACGCGGGCGCTGCGGCCCTGATCGCCATCAAGTTCGATGGCCGTAGGCACGAACACCCGCACGCCGCGGCCGGGCGTGGTCGCCATTTCGCACCTACGCCTGGGCTCAGCCGTCGGTGACAAGGGCCTGGCTGAGTGGCTCGATGTCACCTGGCGTCGCGGCGGCGCCGGTGGGGAAGTCGCCGCCGTGAACGCGATCACCCTCGACGCGGCTCAATTCGCGGAACTCGAGACGCTCGGTGAACTGACCGACGTCGCTTGGAAGTACGACGTGCAGACGATGATCGAAGGCCCGGGTCACGTCCCGATGCACAAGATCCGCGAGAACATGGATCTGCAACTGAAGCTCTGCAAGGAGGCGCCGTTCTACACGCTCGGTCCGCTCGTCACCGACGTCGCGCCGGGCTGACCGACCACAACTCACGAGCGCGATCGGCGGCGGCGATGAAGCGGTCCTCCGATGACTATTATCAACGCTATCGCGGTCATCAGGGACTTGTCTTGATCTGGGTCAACGTTACTCCCGTACCGGGGGCGCATATCGCGTCGCTCTGGCGGTGCGGCACCCAGACCGTCAGGAACCCGAGGACGCCGATGGCGAGCCGGTGAAACTCGCCGACGAGGTCGTCGCCGACAAAGGCTGTCACAGTCGCGCCGTCGTGCTGGATCTGACGACGCACCGGTTCCGCACGTACATCAGCGAACCCGATCGCGGGCCGCACTCTCCTCCACAACGACTGGACCCCGCTCTACGCCTTCCTCGAATCCGAAGGCATCCCGCTCTGCGTCCACGAAGGCACGACGCAGCACGTCCCGCAGTCGGGCAACGACCGCTTCGAGGACTTCGCGCTCCGCCACGTCGCCTCCCATCCCCACGAAGAGCAGCTCGCCTGCCTGGCGCTCGTGATGGGCGGTGTGCTCGAGCGGCATCCGGGTCTTCGCGTCGTCTTCCTCGAGAGCGGCTGCGGCTGGCTCCCCCACTGGCTCGAGCGCATGGACGACCACGCGCAGAGCTGGGGCTGGGCGATGCCGAAGCTGCCCCTGACCCCGTCGGAGTACTTCGCGCGCCAATGCGTCATCTCCTGTGATCCCGGGGAGAAGACGATCCCGAGCGTCGTCAGAATGGCGATGATCAGCGAATTGGCGAACCACCACGCGAAGCGCACATCGCCGAGCACGAAGACATAGTTCTCCAGCGTCGGCTCTTCGGGGATCAGGTTCAGGTTGTAGACCTCGAACGGGAACTTGAACGAGGTCGACAGCATGTAGACCAGCGGCATCACCATCGCCACGCCGCCGCCGAACAGCAGCAGCCAGCGCGGCCTCTTCAGCTTGGCGGCGGCATTGAAGGCGCTGGTCATCAGATTGACGAGGCCATAGGCGGTATCGACGCGCGTGTCCTTGATGACCAGCGGATCGCGCGCCAGGTCGCGCAGCGCATCAATCGCCATGCGATCCGAGAAAAGGGCGTCTGGGAGGGGCCGCAGTCCCCTGCGGCCGCGTGACGCGGCCTCAGCGGGGGATCTACCGGCTCGTGCATTTCCCGGCCACCGCGCACGAGGAGCTGGTCACTGCCTGGCTCTGGTCCGAGCAAGCTGGCGTGCTCTCGCACCAGACCGCGCTGGCGCTTCACGGGCTATCCGACGTGCTTGCGACCCACCTGCACCTGACACTTCCAAAGGCTTGGCGACGACGGCGTTTTCGCGTGCCCGAGGACGTAGTGCTCCACCACGCGGAT
>JAAUPH010000113.1 GCA_012035435.1 Sphingopyxis sp.
ACATCACGGGCAACACCAACCCAAGCCTCTTCAGCGCGGGCCCCTGCGATTTCGGCGACTGGTGTGTTGACCTACACCCCGGCCGCCAACCAAAATGGCAGCGCAACGGTGACGGTGCGGCTGCAGGACGATGGCGGGCACCGCGAACAGCAACAACGAGATCGCGGACTACATCGCGGCTCTGCGAGAGTCTCCCGTGCTCAAGGATGTGGAACTGCAGTTCATCCGCGAGGGCAAGGAGGACGATCGGGTCGTCCGCAAGTTCGAACTGCTCGCGCTCGTGCGCAACGATGTGGATTCAAAGGCGCTGGGTGACTCGCTGACCGCCGGCTACCAGCTTCCCGAAAGCGCGGCCTTCCCGTCGCAGCTGGCCCGCGCGCTCCAGGCCAAGGGCCACAAGGTCGAAATCATCAACGCCGGCGTGTCCGGCGACACCACCGCCGCAGGCCGCGCGCGTCTGGCCTTTGTGCTTGATAATGCCCCCACCAAGCCTGCGCTGGTCGTGCTCGGCCTTGGCGGCAACGACATGCTGCGCGGGATCGGCGCGGCTGAAACCCGCGCGAATATGACCGCGATGATGGACGAGCTCAAGCGCCGCGATATTCCCGTCGTGCTAACCGGCATGCTTGCTGCACCCAATTTGGGCGCGGATTATGGCAAGGCTTTCAACAGCATCTTCACCGATCTCGCCAAGCAATATGACGCCGCGCTTTACCCCTTCATCCTCGAAGGGGTGGTCACCAAACCGGACTTGATGCTGGCGGACGGGATTCACCCGACGGCCGAGGGCGTGGGCGTGATGGCTAAGGGGATTGCCCCGCTGGTGAGTAACAAGTTGCCGGAGAAGGTCACACCCTAGCTGAATTGTGTCCCTGCGAAGGCTGGGACCCATTGCCCTCCGCTGAATATCAAAACCACCGGAGATGGACCACTGCCCTCGCAGGAGTGCAGCCTAATGAACCAAGCTACCCCAAAGCCGCCTGCTTCTCCTCAGCCAGCTTGTCCAATTCCGCACGGCTCAGTTTCTTCGCCGCCGATTTGAGCTGGCCGCACGCCGCCATAATATCGCGCCCGCGCGGGGTGCGGATCGGCGCGCTAATTCCCGCCTTGAAAATCAAATTGCTAAACGCCCGCACCCGCTCTGGCGTCGAACATTCATAGACCGCGCCCGGCCATGGATTAAAGGGGATCAGATTGACTTTCGCAGGCAAATTATAGGCCTTGATCAGCCGCACCAGTTCGCGCGCGTCCGCATCGCTGTCATTCTTGTCCTTCAACATCACATATTCAAACGTGATCCGCCGCGCATTGTTCGCGCCGGGATAGGCCGCGCAGGCTTCCAGCAATTCCTCAATGCCATATTTGCGGTTCAGCGGCACAATCTCGTCGCGCACTTCCTTGGTGACCGCGTGCAGCGACACCGCCAGATTGACGCCAATCTCTGCCCCGCGCGGGCCATCATCGGCACCACGCCGCTGGTCGACAGCGTAATCCGCCGCCGTGACAGCGCAAGCCCGTCGCCGTCCATGACGATCTTCAGCGCGCCCTTCACCCCGTCAAAATTATACAGCGGTTCGCCCATCCCCATCATCACGATGTTGGTCAGCATGCGGCCGTCGGCGGTGTACTGACGCGCATCCTCGCCGTCATCGTCGTCCGCCGTCGCCATCGTGCCCTTGGGCCATTCGCCCAGCGCATCGCGCGCCAGCATCACCTGCCCCACAATTTCGCCGGGCGTCAGGTTGCGCACGAGCCGCATCGTGCCGGTGTGGCAGAAACGGCAGTTGAGGGTGCACCCGACCTGCGATGACACGCACAAAGTCCCCCGATCGGCATCGGGGATGAACACCATCTCGAATTCCTGGGCATCCTCGGTCGCAAGCAGCCATTTGCGCGTGCCATCGTTCGACACCTGCGCCGTTACCACGCGCGGTCGGCCAATCGCGAACCGCTCGCCAAGCCACGGCCGCATATCTTTGGCGATATCGGTCATCTCGGCAAAATCGGTCACGCCGCGATGGTAAATCCAATGCCAAATCTGCTTCGACCGCAGCTTCGCCGCCTTGGCATCCAGCCCCGCACCTTCCAGCGCCGCGCGAATGGCATCGCGCGGCAAGCCGACAAGGTCGGTTCGTCCATCGGCGCGAAGCGGTGCGGTCCCGGTCGGGACAGGATCAATATGGCCAGGGATTTGCATGATGCCGCGCGCTATACCGCCAGAGGCGCAAAAGCGCAATTGCGGCGACGCGGGCTTACCGCTGCAGTCGCACCGGAATGAACTGCGACGGGCCACCGCGACGGAGCAGTTCAAGCAGCACGGCTTCACGCCCCGCTGCCTTGGCGTCGGTGATCACTTTGGCCAGAGCCTCGACCGTCGCCACCGGCGCGCGGTTGGCGGTCAGGATGACGTCGCAGCGCCGCACGCCGCGCCGACCAAGTTCACCGGAGGCCGACACGGCAGCAATTACCATGCCCTTGGTCGCGGGGTCGACGCCGCAGGACCGTGCAATCTCTGGCGTCAGCGCCTGAACCGCCAGACCCAATTCTTTCTGAATCGTCTGGTTGGCGCCAACCGAGGGATTGTCCGGCAACTCTTCCTGCGCTTCAGGATCAAAATTATCAGCGCGGGTCAATTCTTCATCAGACGGACGTGTGCCCACAACGGCGTTGAGCGTGACCGTCTTTCCATCGCGAAGCACTTCCAGCGGAATGCGCGTACCGGGCTTGGTATTGGCAACGATAAACGACAGGGTCTGGTCGGGGCGAACTTCGCGGCCCGCAACCTTCAGCACGACGTCGCCGCGCTTCAGCCCCGCCTTGTCGCCGCCTTCATCGGGTTCGACGCGCTGGACAAATTCGCCGCGATCCTTGGCAATGCCAAGCGCGGCGGCAAGATCCTCGCCCACCGGTTCAATGCCAATGCCCAGATAGCCGCGTTGCGGCCGCGCGCCGCTACGCAGCGCTTCGATGACCGGAATGGCTGCATCGGCGGGAATTGCGAAGTTGACGCCGATGTTCGCGCCGACGGGCGAGATCAGCATATTGTTCACGCCAACGACATTGCCGTTCAAATCGAACAGCGGGCCGCCGGAGTTGCCGCGGTTAATCGCAGTGTCGGTCTGGATAAAGCGGTCATAGGCGCCGCCTTGCCCGATGTTACGCTGTACCGCCGAAATGATGCCGGCGGTCACTGTTGAGCCGAGCCCCAGCGGGTTGCCGATCGCAACAACCCAGTCGCCGACGCGCGCCTTCGATGAATCGGCGAATTTTACGAAGGGCAGCCCCGTCGCCTCAATCTTCAGCAACGCCAGATCGGACGCGGCGTCGCGGCCGACGATCCGTGCGCGAAACTCTCGGCGGTCGGTCATGATGACGGTCACCGTGTCCACCTCTGCCCCGCGTGGGCCGCCGGAGATGACGTGATTGTTGGTGACGATGTAGCCGTCTGCCGAGATCAAAAAGCCGCTGCCGCCGCCCTGCTGTTCCTGCGTCACTGGTTCACGGGTGCCTGCGAGCGGATCGATGCGGGTGCCCAGCGTGACCTGTTGCCGCGTCGAAATATTGACCACCGCGGGCTGGAGTTGTTCGACCAGATCGGCAAAGCTGGCGGGCGCGCCCGAGCGGGGGACGACGCGCTCCATTTGCGAGGCTTCGTTCTGCGCAACCTGCGCGCCAGCCGGGATTTGGCCAGTGAGGGCCAGCGCAGTGCCGCCCAGCAGCATCGCCGTCGTAATTCCATAAACGTAGCGCACGTTCATTCTTCCTCTCAATTGCCAGCCAAGCTGGCGAAAAACTGGCACTCTCGTGCTAATCTGCGCCTGAACGCCAATTGAATGGCGCTGCCGTCCGTCAGCCTGTCACCGCCGTTTGTCGAAGCGCCAAATTTCGTCATTCCCCCCGAAAGCGGCGCAGATAATCATTGTCCGGCGACAGTATCAACTTGGTCGCACCCTTGTTGTCGGCACCGAGGAAAGTCTGACGATAGCTTTGCATGGCGCGGTAGAAATCGTAAAATTCTGGATCCTTGCCAAAGCTGGCGGCATAGATGCGCGCAGCTTCGCCATCGGCGTTACCGCGGATGATCTGCGCTTCCTTTTCCCCCCCTGCACGGATGGTGATCGCCTCTTGCTGACGCGCGGTGCGCATCCGGTTGAACGCAGCCTCCAGCGTCGCGCCTTCGGGAAGGTCGGCGCGCTTGATGCGGACATCGATGACCTCGGCGCCATATTTGCGCGCCTCGCGGTTGAGCGCTGTCTGGATCTGGTCCATCACCGCTCCGCGTTCGGCCGACAGCAATGTCGCAAACGTCCGCTTGCCAAGCTCGTTGCGGAGCGAGGAGCCGAGGATCGTCTTGAGCTGCTCGGTCAGCCGTTCCTCGGTCCGAATCGCGGTATACATGCGCACCGGATTGGTGATCCGGAACCGGGCAAAGGCGTCAACCTGCAACCCGTTGCTGGTCGGTGGAAAGCACCTGTTGGCGCTCCATGTTCACGCCCAGCACGCGCTTGTCGATGTAAGTGATGGTGTCGACAAAGGGGATGCGGGCGACAAGGCCTGCGCCCGATTCGCCGAATTCCTCCTTGGGATCATAGCGGTTGACCATGCCCTGAATTTCGCCAAAGCGCAGGATCAGGGCCTGTTTATCCTCTGGCACCACCGCAAAGGTGGAGGTGAGCACCACCAGCAGCGCGATGATACCGAACAGGAGGCGCAAGGGGCGCTGCATAAGCTGGTCCAACATGTCACTGCCCTCCCTTGGTGGCGGGCGCCGGATCGACATTGGCCCGGCGTTGGAGTTCGTTCAGCGGCAAAAAGGAGGTCACGCCGCGCGGTTCGACGATCGTCTTGTCGACGTTGGACAACACATTCTCCATCGTTTCATAATAAAGCCGCTGACGGGTAACACCGGGCGCAAGCTTATATTGTTCGTAAATCTGGTCGAAGGCGGCAGTGTCACCCCGCGCGCGCTCCAGAACCTGTTGTTCATAGGCACGGGCGAGGTTGATCGCGGCCTCGCGCTGCTGCTGCGCCGCCGTCACTTCCTTGAACGCGTCATCCACCTTTTGCGGGGGGTCGGCCTGTCGGATGGCGATGCCCTGAATCGACACACCCGCGCGATATTCGTCGAGCAATTCCTGCATCCGCGCCTGAACCTGCGTTTCTATTTCGACGCGACCCGGGCCGATCGCCTGAACCAGGCTGAAGTTGGCGACCGTGGCGCGCATCGCACTTTCGGCGACTTCGCGGATCGTGCCATCGGGATCGGCGAGCTGGAACAGGTAGAGTTCCGGATCGCGGATCGTCCAGCGCACTTCATATGCCAGATCGACGATGCTCTGGTCGCGGGTTAACACGAAATTCTCATCATTAGCCGACGGTGCGCCGATGGGCATGGTACGGATTTGCCGGACGTCTTCCATCTGGATACGCTCAATGGGCGAGGGGAGCGTGAATTTAACGCCGGGACCGACGGTCCGCTGATAGCTGCCCCACCGCGTCACAACGCCTTCCTTTTCCGGCGGGACGACGTGGAAGGAGGAGAAGGCAACCCACAGGACCAGAAAAGGCGAACAAGCGCCCAGCTCCACAGCTTCGCCGAGGGCATCGGCGGCAGATTCGCGCCAAAGCCGCCGCCACCGCCGCCCGAACCGCGCCCGCGCTTGAGCAGTTCGTCGAGCGCAGAAGGGCCGCGCGGTTTGCGGTCGCGCCCGCCGCGATCCTCGACCGGCGTGAGCCAAGGGTTGCGTGGACCGGGCTCGCCATTCTTGCCGCCACCTTTGCCATCATCACCCGATCCGCCCCAGGGGCTGTTCGCCATAGTGCTGATTCCAGCGAGGAAGCGTTTGATTCCCCGGAAGGGGCGCCGCGCTTGCGTTGCGTTGTCCATCTTGTTCATGCTGCATTTATAGGGGCAGCTTTTGCGAAAAACAGGGGGTCCGCGAATAATGCGCTGGCAAACTGCTGCGCGGCGCTTATTTGCCAGCGCATGACCCACGCATCTGCCCCCGGATTTTGGACGCTTTACAGGCACGCGCTGCCGCAATCTCGGGAGGACGGGCGTCTGGACTGCGGATGCTGGACAGTGGCGGAACATTGGCGCTAGTGCTGGACGTGACGGGTCTTGAGGCGGATGGGCACAAGCCGCTCGAAGATATGGTGCGGGCAGGTTTGTTAGCCGAAGCGGGGGTCGGCGCAGTCAAGATCGCGCTCACCCGGTCACGTCATCAGCTCAGCATCATCGCGGTCGGCAGCGGCAAGGGCGGGGTCGGCAAATCGACGCTGTCGACCAATATCGCCATCGCCTTGGCGCGGCAGGGGCGCAAGGTCGGGCTGGTCGATGCCGATATCTATGGCCCGTCGCAGCCGCGGCTGATGGGCATTGAAGGGCAAAGACCTGAGGCACGCGGATCGAAACTGGTGCCGGTGGACAGCGCCTATGGCGTGGCTTTGCTCTCGACCGGCCAGATCGCGGCACCGGGCCAAGCCATTGCATGGCGCGGGCCGATGGCGGGCAAGGCGCTGGAGCAGTTGGTCGATGCGGCGTGGGGCGACACCGAAGTGCTGATTGTCGATTTGCCCCCCGGCACCGGCGATGTGCAGCTGTCGATGATCAGCAAGCATAAGCCGATGGGCGCGGTGATCGTGTCGACGCCGCAGGACCTGGCGCTGATGGACGCGACGCGCGCAGTCGGGCTCTTCGAGCAGGCCGATGTTCCGATCATCGGCATGGTCGAAAATATGGCGGGATATTTATGCCCGCATTGCGGTGAATTTTCCGATCCCTTTGGCAGTGGCGGGGCCGAGGCAGCGGCTGCCACCATGGGGCTGGATTTCCTCGGCCGTGTCCCGCTCGACATCGGCATTCGTACCGCCAGTGATGAGGGCACACCACCAGCGGCGCGCGACGATGCGCTGGCGCAGCCGTTCCTGACAATAGCCGCGCGGATTGGCGCATGGCTCGATATCCGCAAAGCAGCAGGCTGATGGCGATGAACGACGACGGCGAAATTCGCGCACTGCTGCGCCAGAAGCGGCGGATCGCGGTGATTGGTGCGTCGCCTAATCCAGCGCGCGATTCGAACCGCGTGCTTGGCTTTCTGGTGGCGCAAGGGCATGATGTGATCGCGGTAAACCCCGGCCATGCTGGCGGCACAATCCACGGCGCACCCGTAGTCGCCAGCCTGGCCGACATCAACCCGCCCGCCGAACTGGTCGATATCTTCCGCAACAGCGAGGCGGCGGGTGACGCCGTCGACGACGCGATAGCGCATGGCGCAAACGCGGTGTGGATGCAGCTGGGTGTTATCAACCCTGAAGCCGCCGCACGAGCCGAAGCAGCGGGGTTGGTTGTGGTGATGGACCGCTGTCCCAAGATCGAGATTCCTCGGCTGGGCTTGCTGAAATGAGGGGTCAAATGGCACTCATCGTGCTTCGGCGCAGGCCGGAGCTTTGGCAGGCACGCGCGCTGAGTGCGGCCAAGGCTCCGGCCTGCGCCGGAGCACGGCGGTTCAC
>JAAUPH010000114.1 GCA_012035435.1 Sphingopyxis sp.
TCTGCCGGGAGGCAGATCGACTGGGGCAGGTCGCTGTGCGCGTCGGTGGTCCCGGGATAGTACGACCGGGACATATCCTTCTGTTTGCTGCTCTTGAGCATTCGTTGAAGCTGTAGTCGGTGGAGGTTGAGGAATGCCGCCGCCGCGTTGCCCGCCGCGCAGATGTTCACAATGTTCCCGCTCAATGTCGGAATCGACTATCTGGTGCAGGAGCACTGGGCGGACATCGAAGCCGAGTATGCCCTGGCCGAGGGCGGCTTTGTGCACTCCGAGAACGGGCGCGTCCGCTTCGTGGAGATCGCCGCAACGGAGAAGGTGCCCCGCCGCGCCAAGCTCATCGCGACGGGTACTTCGGGTCACGGATCGCGGCCTTGAGCACCGCGCGGAGGTTTGCGTTGCCGCGGCTACGGTCGCGGTCGTGGTCAGGACGTCGTGGGAGATCAGTGCGATGGTTCCGGCTGCCGTTTGGCGACTGAACGGCACCAGCACCAGCCGGATCGCCGTCACCACCCCTGGCATCCCCGGCCAATGGCGAATCCTGCGCCTCTCGGCGGTCAATAACGTCGTGCGCGTCGCTGTCGATGGCGGCGGCTGTTCGGGCTTTACTTATCGCTTTGAACTCGCCGACGCTGTGGCTGACGACGACCATGTTACCGCGACCGACGGCGTCCAGCTGGTGGTGGACGAGGTCAGCCTCGATCTGGTGCGCGGCTGCATCGTCGATTTCGTCTCATCGCTCGGCGGCGCGGCGTTTCAGGTGAGCAACCCCAACGCCGCATCGGGCTGCGGCTGCGGCTCCAGCTTCTCTGTCTGACGCCCGTCCGCGTGCGTATCGCTACCTTTAACATCAATGGCATCAAGGCGCGCCTCCCGCGTCTGCTCGAATGGCTCGACGAAACCCGGCCCGACATCGCCTGCCTGCAGGAATTGAAATCGAGCGACGACACCATTCCGCGCAGCGAGATTGAGGCGCTGGGCTATGGCGCGCTATGGCATGGGCAAAAGGGTTTTAACGGCGTCGCTATCCTTGCGCGCGATGCCCAGCCCGAATTGGTGATGCAGGGCCTGCCCGGCGATCCGGAGGATGACCATAGCCGATATCTGGAGGCCCATGTTCACGGGGTGCGCGTCGCCAGCATTTACCTGCCCAATGGCAACCCCCAGCCGGGGCCAAAGTTCGACTATAAACTGAAATGGATGGACCGCCTGCGCGCGCGCGCTGCGACACTGTTGCGCGAGGAAGTGCCGACCATTCTCGCGGGTGATTATAATGTCATCCCGCATGACGATGATGTGTGGGATGTCCGGGCGATGGCGATGGACGCGTTGATGCAACCCGAATCGCGCAATGCGTTTTTCCGGCTGCTCGGCGACGGGTGGACCGACGCGCTCCGCAGCCGCCATCCTACCGGCAATATCTGGACTTTCTGGGATTATCAGGCGGGCGCGTGGCAGCGTGACCATGGTTTCCGCATCGACCATTTATTGCTCTCGCCCGCGCTTGCCGATCGGTTCGCCGACGCCGGCGTCGACCGCGATCATCGCGGGCGGGAAAAGGCCAGCGACCATGCGCCCACCTGGGTGGAGCTCAAGGGTTAGAGCCTTTTCTCATATATCCGGTATACTTTGGCAACCTTGCCGCCGACCGCTTCGCCGACCGATCCCATGGCGGTGTTTGACGCCAGAACCCAGCCGAAATCGCCGTGCGTTGCGCCATATTTGGTGACCGCGGTGCGGCGGATATATTCGATCATGATGAAGGCGAGTTGGCTCGCGACGCGGCTTGATTGCAGTTCCTTGATCACGCCCATCAACGGGACGCGCATCGTTCGCACCTTGGGTTTGCGCAGCCACCACAGCAGCCGCGCCCAGTTGAAGGGGAAAAGCGAGCCGTCGAAATGCCTCAATTTTTCGTTGAGGTCGGGGATGGTCATCATGAACGCTACGGGGCGGCCATCAATCTCCGCAATCATCACCAGATCTTCGAAGACGATCGGTTTCAGCTTCTTGCCGGCATAGGTGACCTCGGCATCGGTGAATGGGACAAAGCCCCAATTGTCGCTCCACGCATCATTGAGGATACCCAGGATCAATGCGGCTTCCTCGTCGAAGCGCTTCTTATCGACCGGGCGGATGCGGATTTTGCCGGCCTTTTCCCCCATCGCGACGATACGGTTGGTGAGTTCCGGAAAGCCCTGATCGATCCGCAGCGCATAATTGTGAAGATCCTGCACCCCGCGATACCCCGCTGCCTCGACCCAGTGCTCATATAACGGGCTGTTGTGGCCCATCATCACCGTCGGCGCCTGATCATGCCCCTGGATCAGCAAGCCCGGTTCGTCCCACATCGCAAAGCTGATCGGGCCCAGCGCGCGGGTCATGCCGTTCGTCAGCAGCCAATTTTCGGCCGCCGCGATCAACGCTGCAACCGCTTCACCATCCTCGGCCTCCAGAAAACCCCAGAATCCGGTGCCCGGGCCCATGCCTTGTTCGGCGGGTTGGGTGAGTGCTAGCCGGTCGATATGCGCCGAAATCCGGCCCACCGTTAGCTCGCCCCGCCGTGCGAGAAACAACTGCGCCTCGCCATGGCCGAACCACGGGTTTTTCTTGGGGTTCAGCAGGCCGTAAACTTCGGCCTTCAACGGCGGAACCCAGGCCGGATCACCGCGGTTAAGGCGGAAGGCGAGTTCCACAAACTCGCGGCGGTCGGAGCTGTTCTTGACCGGAACAATCTTGATGGGGTGGTGCATATGCGGTCCGTGCCTATATCACTAACTGTCATCGGCAATATGCGAGGCTGCGCGCCAAGGCGAGCCACATATTGCCATTATCCTGCCCCATTACTCTGGTGAAGAGCCGCATATGTTGATGACTAGCCTTTCCCGCGATGCGGTGGCCGATGTTGGCGATGGTGCTGCGCGCCTGCCCAAATCGGCCATCAAGGACGATATGGCGATGATCCGCGCGGCGTCGGAGCTGACGCGCGATCTGGTCGCGGCGGACCCGCGCATTTACTATGCGGATTTTCTGGGCTCGGCGCTGCTGGGTTATTTGGGTGTCGCCATCGCGATCATGGCACAGCCGCTGTGGTTGGCGCTAGCGGGCGCACTGGTGGCGGTGCTTGCGCTCTATCGCGCAGGCAGCTTCATCCATGAAATTACGCATATCCGGCCGGCGCGGTTCCGGGTTTTCGACTGGTGTGGAATATCCTTGTCGGCATCCCGATGCTCGCGCCCAGCTTCATGTATGAAGGCATTCACAGCCTGCACCACAACCGCACCAAATATGGCACGGTGGAGGATCCCGAATATCTGCCGCTCGCGCTCATGAAGCCGTGGACGGTGCCGCTGTTTGTGCTGCTGTCCGCCTTCGCGCCGCTTGCGCTGCTGCTGCGCTATGGCATCCTGTCGCCGCTGTCGGCGGTCATCCCGCCGCTGCGCCGCTTTCTGGTCGAGCGCTATTCGGGGCTCGTGATCAATCCGATGTTCCGCCGCAAACCGCCCGAGGGTGAGTTTCGCCGCAACTGGTTGCTGCAGGAAACGGGCGCGAGCCTGTGGGCGATGGGCCTGATCGCGCTGACAGCGACAGGCATGCTGCCGGGGCGCAGTGTCGCCATTTTCCTTGGCATTGTGTCGGCTGCGCTGGTGCTGAACCAGATCCGCACGCTCGTCGCCCATTTGTGGGAAAATGATGGGTCGGTGCTGACCGTGACCGCGCAGTTCCTCGACAGCGTGAATGTGCCGCCGCCGGGGCTGCTGCCCGAAATCTGGGCGCCGGTGGGGCTGCGCTATCACGCGATCCACCATCTGCTGCCCGGCGTGCCCTATCATAATCTGGCGGAGGCACACCGGCGTCTGACGGCGGCGCTGCCGATCGATTCGCAATATCATGGCGCGAACCGGCAGGGGTTGGCGCGGTTGATCGCCTCGCTGATGGCGGGGGCGGGGCGCGGCTGACCTGCCGACGCCGCTGGTCGAAATCAAGGTAGTGGCCCGAAAGCGCCCGTAAGGCACGCCGCTGGCCGGCCGGGTTCTGCGCCTATTCCTCGGTGCGGATCAGGATCATTTCCCCGATCAGGGCGAATAACAGAAACGGCCCCCATGCCGCCAGAAATGGCGTGTACGCGCCCAAATCGCCCATCGCGAGTGCGAAATTGTCGGCAACGAAATAGGCAAAGCCGAGCGCCATGCCGATGATCGCGCGCACGAACAGCTTGCCCGATCGTGCCAATCCGAACGCAGCGACCGCGCCAAGCAGTGGCATCAGCACCGCCGAAAGCGGTCCTGATATCTTGTGCCACAATATCGCTTCGAGCGCCCCGGTTGGGCGCCCTGCGGCATTCAAATCGGCGATAGCGGTGCGCAGCTGCCAAAAGGGGAGGGCATCGCCGTCAATGCTGGTCAGCGTAAACTGGTCCGGCCGCACGCCGCGTCCGGCGGTGATGGTGCCAAGCTCGACGACCTCGCCCGACCGGACGACGAAGCGTGTTGCATCGGTCAGCTGCCAGCCATCGCCCGACACAACCGCGCGCGGCGCACGGACAATGGCGGTGAGCGCGCCGCCGGTGCGTTGATAGATGGACACATTGGACAGCGTCACTCCGCTTCCCAAGCCGCGCACCTCGCCGGCGTTGATCAGGTCATTGCCCTCACGCGCCCAGATATTGGTGCGTATCCCGGTCTCGCGCGGCACCTCCGCATATTCGATCTTCTGCCACGCCGCCAGGCTGGCGTTGGCGCGTGCGACGATGCGTTCGTTGAAAGCGAAGCTGATCCCAGCGACCAGCAGCGCGGCGAGGAACAGCGGCGCAAGCACTTGATGCGCCGACATGCCCGCCGCCTTCATCGCCACCACCTCGCTATTCTGGTTGAGCGTGATGAGCGTCAATATAGTGCCAAGCAGCACCGAGAAGGGCAGGAAGCGCGCGACAATCTGCGGCAGGCGCAGGCCTACATAGCGCCACACATCGGCATCGCTATTGGTCGGGATGGCGAGAATTTTGCCGCTCTCGCCCAGCAAATCCAGTGTCTGGAGGATCAGGACCAGCGCGATCAGGATCGCAAAGGTGCGGATCAGGAACATCTTGCCGACGTACAGCGCCATCTGACGCGAGGGGAAAAAGTGAAACTGGTGCATGGGTGCGCTACTCCGCCGCCGCCGGCGCGGCGCCCGCCCGCCGGGTCAGCGCCTTGAACAGCTTCCTCAGTTGCGCGCCGACCTTGCCGGCAAAGCGTTCGAGCGCGCCAATTGGCTGTCCGCCCGGAACGTGCGCCACGGTATAATACATCCAAATGGCCAGCGTCGCAAAGAACAGAAATGGCACCCACAACGCAAAGAAGGGATCAACCACCCCGCGCGCGCCCAGCGCTTCGGCATATTCGTTGATCTTGTGCTGGGTGACCAGAATGACAATCGACAGGAAGACGCCCAATGATGAGGTGGATCGTTTGGGCGGAATGGCGAGGGCGACCGCCATCAGCGGGATCAGCAGCATCGCGACCACTTCCACGAGCCGGAAATGGAAATTGGCGCGGCTTTCCAGCCTTGTCGACAGCGTCTCGGCCCCGTCATTGCCGATCCGCAGCAGTTCGGGGATAGTGCGCTCGCGGTCCGCGCTGCCGCGCGTGCGAAACGCCTCAATCTTGGGGAGCGGAATTGGCAGGTCGTGCCTGTCGAAACTGAGCACGCGCGGCGCCGCAAAGCCGGGCGCCTCATGCACCAAGGTTCCGCGGGTCAACCGCAGGATGATGGTGTCGGGGTCGTCAGTCGCCAGAAACTGGCCCTGAGCGGCCGTTGCCGACACCCGCTGACCGTCGGCATTTTGCCCGCGGATGAAAATACCCGACAGGTTGCGCCCCTCGTTGCTGCTTTCCTCGATCCGCAGCGTCATGCGCTGGCCCAAATTGGTGAACTCGCCGACTTTGATCGATGCGCCGAGCGCGCCCGACCGCAGTTCAAACCGCAGCCCCTCATAAGCATAGCGCGCATAGGGCTGGACAAAGCCGACAATCGCCAGATTGACGAAGGCAAGCGCGAACGCAAAGGCATAAGGAACGCGCATCAGCCGCCCAAAGCTCATCCCCACCCCGCGCAGCACGTCCAGTTCGCTGGACGTCGCCAGACGCCGGAACGCGAGCAAAATGCCCAGCATCAGCCCGATCGGAATGCCCAGCGACAGATACTCGGGAATGAGATTGGCGAGCATTCGCCACACGACGCTGACCGGCCCGCCCTCCGACGCTACGAAGTCGAACAAGCGCAACATTTTTTCGAGCACAAGCAACATTGCCGACAACAGCAGCGTCCCCACCATCGGCAAAAAGATGAGCCGGGCGATGTACCGGTCGATTGCTGGAATGACGTTCAACTTTCCGACGCCCCATCACCATGATTTGGCCGCAAACAATGACGATCTGCCAATCAGGGGCAATAGGGACCCGGGTCAGCGACTGCTGGCGCGGGCTATAACCTCTTGGAGTGATCAGGTCATGTCGAAAGTTTCAGTGGCGGCAACGGTTGGACTGGTAAGCGCACTCGCGCTGGCCCTGCCGCTTGCCGCTCAGGCGACCACGCTGGGTCCGGCGGCCAAGCGCTGCGACGCCAATGACAGCGCGGTGCTCGTCGAAGTTGGTGGTTTCAAAGCACGCACCGGCACCTTGCGCGTGCAAATCTATACCGCCAATGCAAAAACCTATTTGGAAAAAAAGCAGTGGCTGGACCGCGTCGAAGTGCCGGTAGCAAAGACCGGCGCGATGCGCGTGTGCCTGCCGGTGACGCGTCCGGGCAACTATGTCGTCGCGGTGCGCCACGACATCAACGGCAATGGCAAGTCGGACCGCAGCGATGGCGGCGGCCTGTCGGGCAACCCCGACATGAAATTGTCGGACTTTATCTTCAAGCGCAAACCGCCGCTCGCCTCGACCAGCTTTGCGGTGGCGACCAGCACGCGGCGCGTCCCGGTGACATTAAACTATGTCAACGGGCTCTCGTTCGACCCCGTGTAACCGCGCCCGGTGGCCCGCGTCGCGCTCCTGTCCAACCCGCGCTCGACCGGCAACCGGTCGTTGTTGCCGCAGGTGCGTCAATTTTGCGCCGATCATCCGGAAATCTTTCACTATGAGGTGGAGGATGTGGCACAGATTGCCGATGCGATGCGGACCATCGCCATGGTCGGCGCCAGCCCGAACTGGAACCGGCCCAGCTTCTTCGCGATGAAGTACCTGATGGCAAAGGGTTATTCAGTAGTGCCGGTCAACCCGGGGCTCGCCGGCCAGGAGATCCTCGGCCAGCCGGTCTTCGCCAGCCTGGAGCAGGTGCCGGGGCCGGTGCAGATGGTCGACATCTTCCGCAACTCGGACGCGGCCCTCGACGTCACCCGCGACGCCATCCGCCTCAAGGACCGGCTCGGCATCGAGGTGATCTGGATGCAACTC
>JAAUPH010000115.1 GCA_012035435.1 Sphingopyxis sp.
CCGATGTGCGGAGCGGCGAACGGTCTGCGGCGGAACGTATCCCGTGTGCCAGTGATACTGATGCCGCGAGTGCAGAATGTGACCGAGGTCCGGCAGAACGTGCGAGCGGATCAGCGTGCCGCGATCCAGGATCTTGGCGATGCTCTCCAACCCCTGCGTGATCTTGATGTTGTCCACGACCGTGTCGATGGCCGGGAACGTGCTGAGCACTTCGTCGGGCTTCCATGCCCTTGGTGAACGGCGTGTGCTTTTTCGGGTCGAAGGTCTCGGTGTGGGCCATTCCGCCGCCCATCCACAAGACAATCACCGCATCCGCAGTCGCCTTCGGGGCGGGCTGCGCGGCCCAGAGCGGGCGGGCATAGCCCGCCGCCAGCGCGGCACCGGCCTTGTCGGTATCACTGTCCGACACATAAGTGCCGCCGTTCTCGATCCCTGGCCGCAACTCGCTGGCGAACCAGCCGGAATTGTTGACGTTCAGGATGATCGCCGAGGTGTCAGTCGCTATTTCCGGCACAAAGACCACCAGTCGCTGATAGGCGAAGAGGTCCGCAAGGGTCTGCGTTTCGGCGGCATTGGCCGTTCCACCGGGCCCCATGGCACGGGCGGGCTGTTCGGCGGCCATGGCAACCGGGCGGCCGGCATAAACAGCGTCATAGCGGCGCAAGGTCAGGGGCTGGCCGTCCAGCGTTACCAAGACGGTGGTGAACCCCGCCGGATCAAGCTTCAGCGCCGCATCGAACGCCCCTTCGGCCGTGGCCGATCCTGCCGTCAAGGCCAGTGCAGTCATCACTAACCCCAGAAACGCGGCTTGTCCTGACACTGTTCGCATCCGTTATATCCCTTGCTGTCACTTTCGCGCCCGGTCCGCCAGCCCCCTGAATGCGCGAGGCCGGCAATTCCGCCGCTTACAGACTGTCCACGGTGCGCGGAAATACTGACTGGAAACCTTCCGCGTATTTCGAGGCCCGTCCGCCCGACTGTCCGCCTGAATTGCGCTGGAAATGGTTGGCGCGGTTTTGCGCGACGCGTGTGTAGAAATCCCACAGATGTTCCTGCCCCTCCATGCACTCGATAGCGGCGCGCTTTTTGTCCCAGACTGGGGTGATGTCGAGGAAGGTGTCAGGCTTCCAGCCCATCTGTTCAGTTTGGTGCGGTTCGAACAGATACAACTGCGGCGCGCCAAGGATCTTTTGGCCTGGATTGTGGCCCCAGGCTTGCGCTGTGGACCGGCATTCCAGAGTGACCTGCGTCGTATACATGTGGTCACTGTTATAGGGGTCATACTGGCTGTGGCTCAGCATGAAGTCGGGCTGAACCGCGCGCATCACATCGACAAGGCGGTTCTTGTCGTCGCGCGACATCTCCAGCGGGTAATCGCCCAGATCGAAGGTGATCAGGTCGTGCACACCAAGCGCCTTCGCGGCGCGTTCGGCTTCGGCCCGGCGGGCATCCTTTACCTTTTGCAGGGTCATGCCCGGCTGCTTCCAGAGCTTCGCACTTTCGCCGCGCTCTCCGAAGGATAGACAGACCACAGTTACATTCACTCCCTGCTGCCCATGCAGCGCAATCGCGCCGCCACACCGCCAAACGAAATCTGCGGCATGGGCCGATATGACAAGGGCCCTGCGCCCTGGTGTGCCAGTCATGACAAATACTCCTGAGAACCACGTGCTAGCTGTCGCGCAGGAGCCGACCAAGGCCAATTCAAAAGCGGCGCACCGATCATAAGATCAGGCTATTTGCTATGGAAACCTAGGTGCTGATGACCGATACTCCGCGCACGACGGGAGGCATAACATGGTGGAGACGTTTCAAAGCGAGATCGCTCTTGTTGGCTTCGGCGAAGCGGGTCAGGCTTTTGCAAGCGGTTGGCAACAAGACACCAAACGTCACATTATATCTTTCGATCTCAGGGCCAACACGCCAGCCCTTGAAGGGGCCGCGTCGCAGATTGGTGTAGACCTATTGCAAGACGCTTCTTCGGCAGTCTCCCAAGCTGACGCTGTCTTCTGTTTGGTAACCGCCGACCGAGCCTTGGTCGCAGCGCAAAGCGCCGCACAGCACCTGAAAAGAGGGGCGCTATGGATTGACGGCAACTCCTGTTCTCCCGCCACTAAGCGGCGGGCCGCCGACGTCATTGCTGCCGCGGGCGGGCGCTATGTCGATCTTGCGATCATGGCACCCGTTCATCCACACAGGCACCGCACACCAGCGCTCTTGGCCGGGCCCCACGCCGCCCGTGCAATGATAGAACTGGCCACATTGAATATGAATTGGCGATTTGCGGGACCCAACCTGGGAGATGCCTCTTTTATCAAGATGCTTCGCTCGGTGATGATCAAAGGGTTCGAGGCGCTGACCGCTGAGTGTCTGCTCGCAGCAAGAAGGGCAGGGGTCGAAGACCAGGTTTTCACTTCGCTTCAGGCCTCAGATCCAGGCTGGGACTGGCGCGAACGAGGCGCATACAATCTGGAACGAATGATGCTTCACGGCGACAGACGAGCGGCGGAAATGCGCGAGGTGGCGGCAACTCTGCGGGACCTTGGCTTGCCCAATCGAATGGCATTGGCGACAGCGTTGTGGCAGAGTCAAATCGCCGACCTGAATCTTTCTGGTGGTACGGCCGACTTTGCCGATCGAGCTGACCGCATCTTGGACAAGATGCCATGAAGTCCAACTTGCGTCACCTTAGGGTTTTTTCTACCGTGGTCGAAACGGGGTCAATCACGCGTGCTGCCGAACGCGCTAGGGTTTCCCAACCGGCGGTAACCCAAGCCGTTGCAAAATTGGAAAACAATCTGGGTCAGACTCTGTTGCTGCGAACGGCACAGTCGGTATTCGCAAATCGGGCCGGCAAGATGCTGGCCGAACGGATTGCCCGGGCATTTGCGCTGCTTGATCCGGCATTGGTCGAACTGTCACCCCGGCTTGTGCTAACCGCGACTTCAGCTCAGTTGCAAGCCTTGATAGCCACCCGCGAGGCCGAGAGTTACACCCTTGCCGCCCGTCGGGATGGGGCTGGCCCAGCCGACGGTTCACCGCGCAGTGAGCCAATTGGAACAGGAAGCTGGGCGCCCCCTTTTCGAGCGAGTGGCGCACGGCATGATTGCCACACGGCCTGCGCAAATTCTGGCACAGGCTGCCAGGCTGGCTTTTGCTGAACTTGCTCAAGCCGAGGCTGACATCGCTGAACTCGCCGGCCGCGAAGTCGGGCGAATTGTGATCGGCGCGATGCCTCTGTCGCGCTCATACCTGCTGCCGCGGTCGATTGCCGCGTTCCGCCGAAAGCGGGCCACACTGCCGATCAAGGCGCTGGATGGTCCTTATGACGATCTATTGGCAGGTCTGCGGCGGGGCGAAGTGGATTTCCTAATCGGTGCCCTGCGCGATCCGGCCCCTGTTGGAAACCTTGTTCAGGAGAGCCTGTTCGATGACGGCCTATTGTTTGTTGCGCGCATGGATCACCCGATCCTCTCTGCACCGCAAACAAGGCTTGCCGATCTCTTCGACTATCCGATTGTAGTGGCGACCGAAGGCACACCCACGCGCCGCGCCTTTGACGCGCTTTCGGCGATGCATGGGCCGCCGCCCTCGCTGGTCGAAACTGGTTCAATGATCCTGATGCGGGAACTGTTGCGCCTGTCTGATCATCTGGGATGCATTTCGCAGTTGCAGGTCGAAGCCGAAATCGGACTTGGCGCTTTAGCGCCTGTGCAGGTGGACCTCGCCGCTACACGCCGCGCCATCGGGTTGACCTTCAGGGCGGACTGGCTCCCCACCCGGGCGCAAGCCGATTTTCTGACAAAGTTGCGCGCCACTGCGGCTGCCGTCAATCTTGGCAATTGCTGACATAAAGGCAAATCAATAACCCGATCTGGGTCAATCGCCGTGTGAATGGCCCGGTCGCGTTCGTCAAAAATAGCCAGAACTTATCGAGTTTGGGCTTCTTCTGAATGGCGTAGATCAAGCGAAGACCTAACAAGCGAGATGGCTCGGGAATGGAGGCTCGGCCATTCCAGAAGCATGACCGGACCGAACGTTACAATCGCTAGGCGCGTCGACGATCTCCGAAGCTTCTGAGTTCCGATCAACCGCTGGCGCGGTAGGACCTGCGTCGAGTTCCGAAGGAGGAGGTATAATGACCATTTTGAAACGCCTTGGAGGCGCTGTGATTGGGCTGGCGATGAGCGTCGCAGCCGCTCAGGCCGATGAAATGAAGTTTGCCAATTATATGGCGCCGACCCACCCCTATGTTGCCGGAGCCTTCGATCCCTTTGCTGCACAGATCGCTGAAGCAACGGGCGGGGCGGTCACCGTCAAGGTCTATAACGGCGGCGAACTGGGCGCAGGCCCCGCTGACCAATATGCGCGCGTGGTGGACGGCGTGGCGGAATTCGCCTTTGGCCTGCCGGGCTATACCGCTGCCAACTTTCCGCTGACCCTTCTGACCGAACTGCCCGGGGTCATCTCCGAGGCCGATGGCACCGCGACGATTTGGAAGAATATCGGCGTCTTTCAGCCCGAATTCGAGCGGGTTAAGCTGGTGGGCTTGTGGTCCAACGCTCAGAATGTGCTTTACACCCGTGACAAGGCGGTGCGTACGCCGGCGGATGTGGCCGGCATGAAGATCCGCGTGCCGTCGCGCAATGCGGGTCTGGTGGTCGAAGCATGGGGTGGTTCGCCTGTGTCGATGCCGGTATCCGAGATTTACAACGCCTTGCAGACTGGCGTGATCGACGGCGCGATGATCGACGGCACCGCTACCATGGCCTTCAAACTGGGCGAGGTCGCCAACTTCCTGACCGTCGGTATGGACACCACGATTTCCCCTTTCTTCATCATCATGAACCGCGATGCCTTTGACGCACTGCCCGCCGACCAGCAGGTTGACGTGCTGAAGGTCGGGCAGGACATCTCGGTTGTTGCAAACCAGGTTCAGTTGGCCGAAGCCGCCAAGGGCATCGCCAAGTTCGGTGAAACGACCGGCAAGGAACTGATTGCCCTGACCGCCGATGAGGCCGCAGCCTTCGACGCGCTGTCCGCTCCGGTCGTGACAACTGTCGTTGCCGAAACTGGCGGCACTGCGCAGGCCATCATTGACGCGCTGATGGCAAAGTAGGTGGCGCAAGCTGCTTCGGCCCGGTCAAGACGGATTGACCGGGCCAACCTTGCTCTAGCCGCGGCGGCCGGGGCAAGCCTGTTGTTCATGGTAGCACTCATCGCGGTCGGAGTCGTGCTGCGCTTTGCCTTTGCCATGCCCATTCGTGGCATCAATGAAATCGTCCAACTGACCTCGGTCGCCGTGGTGATGTTGGCCCTGCCTTGGGCCACAGCGGAAAGCGCGCACGTTCGGGTGGATGTGCTGGACCGGGCCATTGGTCGGCTCGGGCGCTTTGCCGGCGATATCGCCTCGCGCATCCTGTCCTCATTCGTTCTGGCGCTACTGGCCTGGCGGGCTGCTCTCAAGGCGCTGGATGCACTGAAATACGGTGATGCGACCAACATGCTGTCGCTGCCGATCTGGCCCTTCTACGCGATCCTGTCAGCCGGAATGGCGCTGTGCGTCGTAGTGCTGGTGGGGCAACTTATCCTTATCCTGAAGGAAGGTCCACAAGATGAATGAAGTTCTTGTCGGCCTGATTGGGATCGGCGCGCTGTTTCTGCTGATGGCCTTTCGCACCCCCGTGGCCTTTGCCATGTTGCTGGTGGGCTTTTTCGGCATGTGCGTGCTGAGTGGGCTGAAATCGGCGGGCGGCGTCCTTTTTGACCGAAAGCTATGCCGCCGTTTCAGGATATTCGCTGATCGTAGTGCCGATGTTCATCCTTTTGGGCAACGTCGCTTCTGCCGCGGGATTTTCACGCGGACTTTACGACGCGGCGTTTGCTTGGGTCGGGAGGTTCCGCGGTGGCCTCGCCTCGGCATCTGTCATTGGTTGTGCTGCTTTTTCCGCTGTCTCGGGTTCGTCTGTTGCCACGGCCGTGACGATCGGCAAAGTCGCCTTGCCGGAAATGAAGCGACTGGGCTATGGCCCGGGCCTCGCTTGCGGCGCGGTGGCAGCGGGCGGCACGCTCGGATTTCTGATACCGCCCTCAACCGGCTTTGTTGTTTACGCAATCCTCACCGAGGAATCGATTGGGCGGTTGTTCATGGCGGGCATTTTGCCAGGGCTCCTGCTGACGGTGCTGTTCATCTTAACGGTTTGGATCATTTCGGTCCTTGATCCAGGAGCGGGGCGCGCGGCCCTGTTGTTCCCTTTGCCGAAAAATTCCGTTTGCTGTTGCAGGCCTTGCCGCTGGTCGCTGTGATCCTTCTGTCCATCGGCGGCATCTATGCCGGTATCTTCACGCCTGTGGAGGCGTCGGGCATCGGCGCGGCTCTGGTGATCCTGCTGGCGCTGTCATCGGGCAAGCTGAACCTTGGCTCTTTCCGTATCGCACTGTTCGATACTGTAAAGACCTCGGCCATGCTTTACATGGTGGTCATCGGGGCAAACGTTCTGAACCCATTCCTTGCGGTGACCCATATTCCTTCAATGCTTGGTGAGGGACTGGCGGGTCTTGGCCTTGGTCCCTACGGCGTCCTGGCCGTTATTGTGGTGGCTTACGTGTTCCTGGGAATGTTTCTCGACGGTTTGTCGATGCTTGTCGTCACCATACCCATCGTATTCCCGATTATGATCCAAAACGGCTTCGATCCTATCTGGTTCGGCGTGGTGGCGGTCATACTGGTGGAGATGGGCATGATCACACCGCCTGTCGGCATGAACGTTTTCGTCGTCAAAGGGATCGCACCTGACATCCCGATGGCTGCGATCTTTCGCGGTGTCCTGCCATTTCTAATCGCAATGATCTTATGCCTGTTATTGATTGTGGTGTTTCCGCAGATCGCGCTGTTCCTACCCAATTCAATGTTCGGTTAGCGAAATGGGCTTCCTCGTCGCGCTCCCGTGAAGAACTTGGCCCATAGCGCGTCCCTTGATTCCGGCGACGATAATGCACCATCAAAGCCTGGGATCAAACATCTAGACCCGTCGGTTCTGCTGCAGGCGATCCCCGCAACACGTTGCTGGATCGCTCTGCCGACACGCAATTGCGCGACGCAGTAATGAGTGTCTCCAGCAAGATCGTCGCCGCACTTCCCGCGCCGCTGCGCCCTTCTCTTGAAAGGCCAAGCCTGCATGCGTGGGGCGGCGTCACGCCATCGCCTGAAGGCGTCGATCTCGCGGTGCTGCGCCAAGCCATACGCGAGGAGACAAAGCTCGCCTTCGCCTACACCGACGACGAGACGAATCACTTCGCCGACGTGCTGCCTCCCGGAATCGACCGATCTCGAATCGCTGCGCAATTTCCTGTTCGGGCTGCAGGCGATCGGTGGGCCGACTTA